>CAZJRM010000047.1:0-23878 GCA_964547975.1 uncultured Vicinamibacterales bacterium
GATGAGCAGGCATGGACGCGGGTGCTGACCGCGTGCGCCACCATGCCGCCGGAGAAGTACGCGGACATGTCGGCGCGCGCCGTCGCGCACGCCGCCGCCACGCTCGACGTCGATGCGGCCATCGAGGAACACCGCGTCCTGTTTCGCGCGGCACTCACGCAGGACACCACATGAAAGCGCTCGTGACCGGCGGTGCCGGCTTCATCGGTTCGAACCTCGTGCATCGCCTTGCGGCCGACGGACACGACGTCACCGTCCTCGACAACTTCTCGTCCGGATATCGTTCCAACCTTCCTGACGACCCGCGGGTGACGGTGGTCGAAGGCGACGTGCGCTCGGCGGATGCCGTCGCGACGGCCGCGCAGGGCGCCGAGGTCATCTTCCACCTGGCCGCGTCGGTCGGCAATGCCCGGTCGCTCGCCGACCCGGTTCAGGACGCCGAGATCAACGTGATCGGGACGATCCGGATCCTCGAGGCCGCGCGTCACGGCGGCATTCGCAAGGTCGTGATCTCGTCCTCCGCGGGCATCTTCGGCGAACTCGTGACCCTGCCGATTCGTGAGGACCACCCGGTCGAGCCCGACACCCCGTACGGCGCCAGCAAGCTCTGCGAAGAGAAGCAGGGGCTTGCCTACGGTCGCCTCTACGGCTTCGATGTCGTCTGCCTGCGGTACTTCAACGTGTACGGCCCGCGGCAGCGATTCGATGCGTACGGCAACGTCATCCCGATCTTCGTGTTCCAGGCGCTCGACGGCCGCCCGATCACCATCTTCGGCGACGGCGAGCAGAGCCGCGACTTCGTCAACGTGGCCGACGTCGTACAGGCGAACCTGAAGGCGGCGGCCGCGCCCGGCGTCTCCGGCGCCTTCAACATCGGCAGCGCCACCCGGATCACGATCAACGGCCTCGTCTGGCGCCTGCAGCGCGCGGGGTTGTCCGTGACCGCTCACCACGGCCCGCCGCGCCTGGGCGACGTGCGCGACAGCCTGGCCGACGTGAGCGCCGCGCGCGCCGCCTTCGGCTATCACCCGTCGGTCGACATCGACACCGGCCTCGCCGAGTACGTCGCGTGGGCCCGCCTTCGCCAAGGCTCCGGCGGGCAGGCCCGATGACGCCAAGGCTCCGGCGGGCAGGCCCGATGACGCCAAGGCCCGCGAACAGGAACCCCGCAATGAAACCGTTCGACAACAAACGTATCCTCGTCACTGGCGGTACCGGGTCCCTTGGAAAGGTCCTGGTACGGCGACTCCTGTCCGGCGAGGCCGGCACGCCGTCCCGCGTCGTGGTGTTCTCGCGTGATGAAGCCAAGCAGCACTTCATGCGCGTCGAATACCAGGCGGGCGCGGCCGCGACCGACGAGATCATCTACCACAACTTCGAACGCCTCCTGCAGTTCCGCATCGGCGACGTCCGCGACTTCAGGAGCCTCGCGCCCGCCTTGCGCGACGTGGACATCGTCGTCAACGCGGCGGCGATGAAGCAGGTGCCGACCTGCGAGTACTTCCCGTTCGAAGCCGTGCGTACCAACATCGAAGGCGCCGAGAACATCGTGCGCGCCATCGAAGAACACCGCCTGGCCGTCGACACCGTCGTCGGTGTGTCGACCGACAAGGCGTGCAAACCCGTCAACACGATGGGCATGACCAAGGCTATCCAGGAACGGATCTTCATCCAGGGCAACATGCGTTGCGCGGGCACCCGGTTCGTCTGCGTCCGTTACGGGAACGTGCTGGCGTCGCGGGGGTCCGTCATCCCGCTCTTCCACGAGCAGATTCGGAATGGCGGGCCAGTGACGATCACGACCGTCGACATGACCCGATTCCTGCTCAGCCTGGACGATGCGGTCGATACGATCTTCGCGGCGGTGACGGACGGGAAGCCGGGAGAGACGTGGGTGCCGAGAGCGCCGTCGGCGCGGGTGGTGGACGTCGCGAACGCCCTGATTGGCGATCGGAAGGTCCCGGTTGTGGTTGTCGGGATCCGGCCCGGCGAGAAGATTCACGAGATCATGGTCAGCGAAGAAGAAGCGTTCCGAACGGTGGCCCGCGGCCGGTGGTACGCGATCCGGCCGATGTTGCCGGAAGTGGCGGGAGCGCCCGACGAGACGGCGTGCCTCACGGGCGAGTACAGCTCGGCGCGTGACGTGATGTCGTTCGACGACACGCGGCGCATGCTCGAAGGCCACTACCTGATGTTGCGCGACGTGGTCGGCGAACGTGGCGAGGTGCTGCGATGAAAATCGTGACCGTTCTCGGCACGCGGCCGGAAATCATCCGGCTGAGCCTCGTCATCGAGCGTCTCGATCGCGTGGCCGAACACGTGCTCGTGCACACCGGTCAGAATTTCGACGATCGCCTGAGCGGCGTGTTCTTCGAGCAGCTCGGCGTGCGGGCCCCCGACGTCTTCATGGGGGTGAGGGGCGACACCTTCGGCGAGCAGGCCGGGAAGATCGTGGCGGGCATCGAGCCCGTGTTGCGCCAGCATCGGCCGGACCGCCTGCTGGTGCTCGGCGATACGAACAGTGGCCTCGTCTCGATTGTCGCCCGGCGGCTGGGCATCCCCGTGTACCACATGGAAGCCGGCAACCGGTGTTACGACGACCGGGTGCCGGAAGAAGTGAACCGCCGCGTGATCGACCACTCGAGCACCGTGCTGATGCCGTACACGGAGCGCAGCCGCGCGAATCTCGTGCGCGAGGGCATCGCGTCGCCGTCGATCCATGTCACCGGCAACCCGATTCTCGAGGTCCTCCAGCGTCACGATGCCGACATCGTCCGAAGCGATGCGATTGCGAGCCTGCGCCTCGTGCCGCAGCGGTACTGTCTGGTGACCGCGCATCGGGCCGAGAACGTCGATCATCCGCGGCGGCTGCGCGCGCTGCTGGATGGCCTGCGCCTCATCGCGCGCGAGACCGGGTTCCCGGCGGTGTGTGCGCTGCACCCGCGGACCAGGTCCACGGCGGCGCGGTTCGGTATGACGCTGGAGGGCGACGGCGTGCGGTTCATCGAGCCGCTGGGCTTGTTCGATTTCGTGGCCCTCGAGAAATCCGCGTTCTGCGTGCTGACAGACAGCGGCACGGTGCAGGAAGAAACCTGTATCTACAAGGTCCCCAACGTGACGCTGCGCGACGTGACGGAGCGCCCCGAGACGATCGACTGCGGATCGAACATTCTCGCGGGCTGCGACGATCCGGACCGGATTCTCGCGGCTGTGCGCCAGGCGACGGCCGCGGCTCCCGCGTGGACGCCGCCGGAGGAGTACCTGCGCACGGGCGTGGCGGAGACCGTGTGCCGAATCGTGACCGGCTATCGCGCTCCGGACGCCGCCGAACTCGACTGGCAGTCCGGCGATCGCCTGTAGCTGTGGGACAGGGCTTGAGCCCTGTCAGGCAGTGACCACTAGTTCATGCGGATTCTGTTTCTCACGCAGTGGTTCGACCCCGAACCCACCCTGAAAGGGCTGGGTTTCGCGCGAGCGCTGCAGCAGCGCGGGCACGAGGTCGAAGTGGTGACCGGGTTTCCGAACTACCCGGGCGGGAAGGTGTACCCGGGGTACCGCGTCAGGCTCCGGCAGGTTGATTCGATTGATGGGATTCGTATCGTCCGGGTCCCGCTGTACCCGAGTCACGACACCTCGGCCCTCGGCCGCGTCGCCAACTACGGCAGTTTCGCGGTGAGCGCCGCCGTAACGGGCGGTATTGGTGTCACGCGTCCCGACATCATCTACGCCTACCATCCGCCGGCCACTATCGCCCTGCCTGCCCTGACGCTGAGCTGGCGTTGGCGGGTCCCGTACGTGCTCGACATCCAGGATTTGTGGCCCGACACGCTCGCCGCGACCGGCATGGTCAACCACGCCGCGCTCCTGCGTCTCGCCGACCAGTTCTGCCGCCTGGCCTACCGCCATGCGACGCGCATCGTCGTGTTGTCGCCCGGCTTCCGTGAGGCACTCACGGCGCGGGGAGTCCCGGCGGACAAGGTCAGCGTGATCTACAACTGGTGCGACGAATCGGCGATGGGCGCCGCATCTTCCAACGCGCCCGTGCTGCATGAGGCCGGCCTGGCCGGACGTTTCAACGTCGTCTTTGCCGGGACCATGGGCCGTGCCCAGGCGCTCGGCGCCGTGCTGGACGCCGCCCGCCTCGTTCAGTCTCGACAGCCCAGCGTCCAGTTCATCTTCGTCGGCGGCGGAATCCTCGTCGAATCGCTCAGACAGCGCGCGGCGGAACTCGCGCTGTCGAATGTGAAGTTCCTCCCCGTCAGACCCGCGGCCGAGGTTGCCCCGCTGCTGGCAGCCGCCGACGTGCTGCTCGTCCACCTCCGCGACGACCCCCTCTTTTCCATCACGATCCCGTCGAAGACCCAGGCGTACCTCGCGGCCGGACGCCCGATTCTCATGGCGGTGCGGGGCGACGCGGCCTCGCTCATCGACGAGTCCGGGGGGGGGATCACGACGCCCCCAGAGGACTCGTCCGCCATGGCGGACCGGATCTGCCAACTCGCCGCCGCCAGCCCTCTTGCGCTCAGGGAAATGGGCGAGCGCGGCCGTGCGTTCTACCGAAGCATGTTGTCGCGGGACGCCGGCGTGGCGCGTTTCGACGCCGTCTTCCGCGATGCTCTCGCGACGACGGCGCGGCCCGGCCGCGCCTGACAATCGAGCCCCCGAGGAGACACCATGATCGTCGGTTTGAAGACACGTTTCCGTCCGATCGAAGAATCCGACCTCGAGCAACTCCTGCAATGGATCAACGACCCGGAGATCTCCCATCTCGTTGGCGGGTTCTCGTTCCCGCTCTCCATGGCCGAGCAGCGCGAGTGGTTCCAGCGATCCCATCAGGACAAGCGGACGCAGCGCTGGATCGTGGAGACGCTCGACGGCGTGACGCTGGGGCTCACCGGCCTCTGGGAGATCGACTGGCGCAATCGCCACGCGCTGACGGCGCTCAAACTGGGTGCGGCCGAAGCCCGCGGCAAAGGCTACGGGACCGATGCCATCCTCACGTTGATGAGCTACGCGTTCTACCAGGTCGGCCTCAATCGCCTGTGGGGTGAAATCCTGCCCTTCAACGTCGGTTCGTACCGCGCGTACGTCGAGAAGTGCGGCTGGAAGGTCGAAGGCGTCTTCCGGAAACACGTCCTCCGCGATGGCGTCTACTGGGACCAACTCCGCGTCGCCGCGCTCCGGGAGGACTTCGAAGCGCTTCCCGAGGCCGCCCCGTACCGGCCCGCGCCAGACGCGCGGCGAATCGTCGTCGCGGAGCCGCACGTCGTCTTCAAGCCGAACGTGCCGTGAAGGCCGTCCTCAAACGAACCGTCGACCTCCTCCTGGCGTTGATCCTGGCGCCGGTCGCGCTTCCCCTCGTGGCGATCGCCGGGCTCCTGATCGCCATCGAATCGCCGGGCGGCCCCTTCTATTTCCAGACGCGCATCGGGAAGGGACGGCGTCCGTTCGTGCTCTTCAAGCTCAGAACCATGGTGGCGAATGCCGAACGGATTGGCGCGGGACTGTACGCCGAGAAGAACGACGCCCGCTTCACAAGGATGGGCACCCTGGCCCGGCGGCTCAGCCTCGATGAACTGCCCCAGTTGGCTAACGTCCTGCTCGGCGACATGAGCATCGTGGGGCCGCGCCCCATGCTGCAGGTGACGACGGACGAGTACAGGGAGGCGTACGACGTCATCCTGACCGTCAAGCCGGGCCTGACAGGGCTGGTGCAGGTCTCCGGCAGGAACCGGCTGACGCGGTCCGAGCGCCTGGAACTCGACGCGACGTACGCGCGCACCTGGTCCCTCGCCGGCGACTTCGCCATCCTCTCGCGGACCGTTGGCGCGGTGTTGTCCGGCGAAGGCCAGATGAACACGCAGGGCCGGGACGACGTGGAACGCTGAAGCCATGAACGCGGATCGTTGGGAACACGGATCGGACTTCCACCGTGTGGCCGTCGCGCCTGACGCCGCGCAGGCGGACCTGCCCTGGTCCCGCGGGCGGTTGTGCGGGTCGGGTCGCGATGCGCTTCGCCTGCTCGTGGAACACGGAGTCAGGTGTCGCGCGTGGACACGCCTCTGGATCCCCGCATACTTCTGCCAGGAAGTGGCAGCCGTGTTGCGCGTCGGCTCGTTGCGACTGGTCGCGTACCCCGACCTGCCCGACCAGGCGGCCGTGATGCCGCCGGCGGATCCCGGGGATGCGGTGCTCCTCGTGAACACGTTCGGGTTGCGCGACGGTCCGTCGCCCGTCCTGCCCGACGGCGTCGATCTCATCGAAGACCACACCCACGATCCCGTATCCCCGTGGGCGCGCACCAGCCAGGCCCACTTCGCCATCGCGTCCCTGCGCAAGACCGTTCCTGTGCCGGAAGGCGGCGTGCTCTGGTCGCCAGCGGGTGTGGCGTTGCCGGACGTGCCGCCCTTGTCAGGGACTCGCGCCGCTGCGGCCGAGTCCAAACGTCTCGCCATGGCGCTGAAGGCGCGATACCTCGACGGCGAAGCCGTCGACAAGACCAGTTACCGTGCGCTCGCCCTTGGCGGAGAGGCGGAGATTGCAACCGGTCCCGTCTCGGGCATGACATCCGAGACCGCTGCCGACGTGATGTCGTTCCCCTGGGAACGCTGGCGCGAACGCCGGCGCGAAAACGCCATGTTCCTGTCAGCCCGCCTGCGACATCTCCCGGGCCTTCGCGTGCTTCAACCGCGGGCCGTGGCGTGTGTGCCGTTCGCCGTCGTTCTGGCGACGGACGATGAAGACCGCCGTGCGCGACTGCGCGCGCGATTGATTGACCACCGCGTGTACCCCGCGGTCCTCTGGCCCCTGGACGAGGCGGTCGTGCCCGTGCCAGAGGACGCCGTTCGCTTGTCGCGCCGGGTCCTCGGGCTGCACTGCGATTTCCGGTACGACGTCGGGGACCTGGCGACCGTGGCGGACCGGGTCGAGGACACGATTCGCTCGTGATGGTCGAGGCCCTCGACGCCCGGGACCCTGCCGGCCGCCGCGCGTGGTTGTCGCGCTGGCTGGCCTCGCCGGAACGCGAGCCGATGGCGCACCCCGCCTACGCCGCGCTTTTCGCCCGCGACGCCGACCGTTGCGTCTGCTTGACCGCCGGCGACACATCGGCTGGCGTCCTCTATCCGCTGATCCTTCGGCCCATCGCCGTCGAGCCCTGGGCCGCGCCCGGCGACGACCGATGGGATGCGACCACGCCGTACGGCTACGGCGGCCCGCACGCCTGGGGAACCCCGCCTCCGTCGGCAGACGACTTCTGGGACGCGGCGGCACGGTGGCTGGCAGACGCGCGCGTGGTGACGACGTTCGCACGCCTCTCGTTGTTTCCCGCCGACAGCCTGCCTTTTCGAGGCGAAGTCGTCGACCTCATGCCGAATGTCGTGCGCAGTCTCACGCTGCCGCCCGACGACCTCTGGCGTGACTACGCGCCCAAGGTGCGCAAGAACGTCAACACCGCGCGCCACGCCGGTCTCGAGTTCACGCTCGACATCAAGGGCGACCACCTGGCCGAGTTCCTGGCGATCTACGACTCGACGATGGACCGGCGCGACGCGGACGAAGGGTTCTTCTTTCCGGCGTCGTTCTTCGAGACCCTGCGCGCGGAGATGCCGGACTCGGTGTTGTTTGCCCACGTCGTCGATCGTGGCCGCATCGTGTCGTCTGAACTCGTCCTGCGATCGCGCCGCCGGCTGTACTCGTTCCTGGGCGGCACCTTTGCCGAGGCGTTTGCCAGCCGTCCCAACGACCTCCTCAAGCACGAACTGATTGCCTGGGCTTCGGCGCAGGGTTTCGAGTCGTACGTGCTCGGCGGCGGGTACGGCGGGCCTGACGGCATCTTCCTCTACAAACGATCGTTCGCGCCGGCGGGCGAGGTTCCGTTCCGAGTCGGCCGCGCCGTGCACGCCCGGACCGACTGCGACGACCTCGTGGCCAGGCGCGTGGCCTTCGAATCCGCGCGCCAGGGCTCGGCATGGGAGCCGCGTCGGGCGTTCTTCCCGGCGTACCGCGGTTGACGCGGGCGATGCGCGCAGAGGGAGTCTCCTGACGATGTCGCTGCGATCGGCTGTTCGGGGCGTGTTGCCCGCAGGCGTTTTGGACGCGATTCGGACGCTCCGGTTGCGCCGCGCGCGAAGCCGCAACGCGCGCCGGTCAGCCGAGGCGGTGTTCACCGAGATCTACGATCGCAACCAGTGGGGCGGTACCGCAGGTGAATTCTGCTCGGGGTCGGGATCCGTCGATTCCGATGTCGTGACGGCGTACGTCACGACGCTGACCGCGCTCGCGGACCGCGAGGGGTTCCGCGGAACACGGTTTGTCGACCTCGGGTGCGGAGACTTCCGCGTTGGCCAGCGGCTGACCGGCTTGTACTCGTCGTACACAGGGGTCGACGTGGTGTTGTCCCTCGTCGAGCGCAACACCCGGGCGTACGGATCCAGCCGCGTGAGGTTCCTGCACGGGAACATCTGCGCGATGGAGTTGCCCGAGGGCGACGTCTGCCTCGTGCGCCAGGTGTTTCAGCACCTGTCGAACGACGAGATTGCGAGCGTCATCCCCCGCCTGGCGCGTTACCGATGGGTCATCGTCACCGAACATTACCCTGCGGGACCTGGGGTGATTCCGAATCGTGACAAGCCGCACGGTCCCGATATCCGCCTGTACGACCACTCCGCGGTCTTCCTCGACCATCCTCCCTTCTCCGTCCCGGCAGCCGAACTCTCGCTCGAACTCGAGGTCGCCGGCACCGGCAGCGCCCCGGACCAGGATCCGGGCGTGATCCGCACCTTCCTCTACAAGCCTCCCCACAGTTCCTAACGCTCCGACCGTGGTCCGGACCGCCAACTCACGTGGCGGGAGGGACGCAGTGTGGATATATTGTGTCTGCACGCATGTTAATAACTGATATCATATCTATTGGTAAGTGGTTATCAACCTTGGGGGAGCTGTGCTTTTCGACACACCAGTCCTGGACGCGGCAGAGGAGAACGTCCTCTCCAGCATCGATGACGTTCGAAAGACCCTGAGCTACGCCACCGCTTCCAGGAAATGGACGGGCGTCCTGGCCAGGATGACGATCGCGCGTGGAATCCAGGGCTCCAACAGCATCGAAGGCTTCAACGTCACGATCGAAGATGCGATGGCGGCCGGTGAGAACGAAGCGCCCATGGACGCCTCCGGCGAAACATGGGAGGCCCTGCTCGGCTATCGAACCGCGATGACCTACGTGCTTCAACTCGCGGACGACCCGCATTTCTCGTATTCGCGGGGGCTCATCAGAAGCCTGCACTTCATGATGCAGCACTACGACCCGGGCAAGAACCCAGGCAAGTGGCGGCCCGGGCCGATCTTCGTCAGAAACGAGCACACCGGCGAACGTGTCTACGAAGGCCCCGACGCGGCCCTGGTCAACGATCTCGCGTTCGAGTTGATGAGCTTCCTGAACAAGCCACCTGCCGGCATTCACCCGATCGTGCTTGGCGCGATGAGTCACTTGAACCTGGTCATGATTCACCCGTTCTCTGATGGAAACGGGCGGATGAGCCGGATTCTCCAGACGCTGGTGCTTGCCCGCAGCGGGATGCTCGCGAAGGAATTCTGCAGCATCGAAGAGTACCTGGGACGCAATCGGCAGTCGTACTACGATGTGCTCGCGTCGGTCGGGGCAGGGAGTTGGCACCCGGAACGAGATGCGCGCCCGTGGATTCGATACTGCCTGACCGCGCACTTCCGACAGGCGTCAACGCTCGTTCGACGGGCCCGAGTGCTTCACCGATTGTGGGACGCGCTCGAACACGAGACGAGGGCCAGGGGCCTGCCCGATCGCACGATTCCGGTGCTGGGAGAAGCCGCGCTGGGCCTGAAGGTCCGGAACGCGACCTATCGAAAGTCCGCTGACATTTCGGAGAACCTGGCAAGTCGAGACCTCAAGCTGCTCGCAGATTCGGGATTCCTGGTTCCAGCGGGAGAGAAACGTGGAAGGTACTACGTGCATTCGCCAGCCCTGCGCGAGATCGGCCTGGAGGCGGCGAAGGGCGAAACGAAGGCCGTCGCCGACCCGTTTGCCGCAGGGTCACCAGCCTGATTGCCCGGGCACGCCCGTTGCACCACCACGTCTGAATCCGGCAAAACGGGGCCCCGACGTACGAATCCTGTTCGCCGGGAACGGAAAAGGTGTGCGGCGAATCGCATCGTGGAGTGAAGTCATGGGCAGTCGCCTGTTCCGGATCGCCGCCGCGGCGGTCGTCCTCGTCCTGTTCGTCGCCGTCGGATCCGGGGTCGGCCAGGTCCTCGGCCCGCTGGGACCGCCGCAATCCGGATACGGCTTCTCGTCGTGGGTCGACGTCTCGAGTCGAGAAGCTTCGCGCCAGTTCTTCCTCGAGTACTACCTCTACGCGCCGGCGCCGGCCATCGAGTGGACGGGCACCCGTTCGCCGTGCGTCGCGGGAACGACCTCGCAAGCGTTCCGGGACTCGGTCCTCCTCCGGATCAACTTCTACCGGGCCATGGCCGGCGTACCCTCGCAGGTCGTCTTCGACGAGACGTACAACGCGAAAGCCCAGCAGTCGGCCCTCATGATGAGCGCACAAGGGTCGCTGAGTCACTCGCCGCCCGCGACCTGGGCGTGTTACACGGCAGACGGCGCGCAGGCGGCCGGCAGCTCGAACCTGGCCCTCGGCACGTACGGCACCAGCTCGATCACGGCCTACATCAAGGACTCCGGATCCAACAACACCGCCGCCGGGCATCGTCGATGGATCCTGTATCCGCAGACCCAGAACATGGGCACCGGCGACATCCCGTCGACCGGCGGCTGGGCGGCCAACGACTTGTGGGTGTTCGACAGCCACATGTGGGAAACGCGGCCGGCGACGCGCGAGTCGTTCGTCGCATGGCCGCCGCCCGGTTACGTCCCGTACCAGGTCGTGTTCCCGCGCTGGTCGTTTTCGTACGCCGGTGCCACGTTCACGAATGCCACGGTCACGATGACGCAGGGCGGCACGCCGGTGTCGGTGGCGCAGGAAGTGGTGGCGAACGGCTACGGCGAGAACACCGTGGTCTGGATTCCCGGCGGGATGAGCCACAGCGCCGCGTGGCCCAGGCCCGACGTCGACACGCCGTACCTCGTCACCGTGTCGAACGTGATCGTGAACGGTACGCCGCAGACCTTTTCCTACACCGTCACGGTCATCGACCCGGGCACGAAGGTCACCCCTGTCGTGACGTGGTCGGATCCGGCGCCGATTGCGTCCGGCACACCGCTGAGCGGGACGCAGCTCAATGCGACGGCCGACGTGCCCGGGACGTTCGTGTACACGCCGGCGGCAGGCACCGTGTTGTCTGCCGGATTGTCGACGCTCAGCGTCACCTTCACGCCCGACAACACGACGCTCTACGAGACGGTGACGCACACCGTGAGTCTCGAGGTGTTCGAGCCTGTCGATGTGACCGAGTTGATCGCGGACCGTGCATCGCCGGTCGCGCCAGGAACGGTGGTCACGTGGACCGCGACGGCGACCGGCGGCACGGCGCCGTTGCAGTACCAGTTCTGGTTGTACTCGCCGGGGTCGGGTTGGTCGGTCTTGCAGTCGTACAGCCCGTCGGCGAGTGTCTCGTGGGAGCCGGCTTCAGCCGGCTCCTATACCGTGCAGGTCTGGGTGCGCAGCGCGGGATCCACAGCCACGTACGATGACTGGCGCAACAGCATGAACCTGGTGGTGTCGTCGCCGCTCACCGTGAGCAGCATCACCGCGAATCGAACGTCGCCCGTGGCGCCGGGCACGACGGTCACGTGGACCGCGTCAGCGACGGGCGGCACCGCGCCGTTGCAGTACCAGTTCTGGTTGTACTCGCCGTCGTCGGGATGGTCGCTGCTGCAGGCGTACAGCACGTCGAACACGGTCTCGTGGGTGCCGGCTTCAGCCGGCACCTATACCGTGCAGGCGTGGGTGCGCAGCGCGGGATCCACCGCGACCTACGACGCGTGGAAGAACAGCACCGCGATGGCTGTTACCAGCCCGCTCGTCGTGACGTCCGTCACGCCTGACCCCACATCGCCTGTCGGCGTCGGCACGCCGGTGACGTGGACGGCCGCAGCGTCCGGCGGTACCGCGCCGCTGCAGTACCAGTTCTGGGTGTACTCGTCGGCCACGGGCTGGTCGTTGTTGCAGGCGTACGGCACCTCGGCGACCGCCGCGTGGGTGCCGGCTTCAGCCGGGACCTACACCGTGCAGGTGTGGGTGCGCAGCGCGGGGTCGACCGCAACCTACGACGCATGGCACAACTCGGTGCCGATAATTGTCCAGTAGTCTGCCTCTGGAATGCCTTTGTCGGGGTTCCGTGGCAAGTTTGATACACGTTCTCGTTTTCGCCCGAAAACATTGGGTTTCTGGGGTCTCGTTCGTCTTGACTTCGTTCTTCGCTGCTGCGAGACTCCGAGTGTCTTCCCCGTCGCGAATCGGCGCTTCAGGCACGCCCGGTCGTTCACGCCGAGGAGACCTGCTTCAGTCTGCCGCTATCGTCCCACGCCCCCGAGGGACCACGGACAGGGGTGTCCTATGAATCCGACGACCGAGACTCGATCGATGACCAGGTGGCTGTGTGGAATGGCGCTGCTTGTTGCGGCAGCCGTGTGTGCCGCAGGCGGTCCGGCGTCCGCGCAGGTTCGCCCGGTACTGACCGACCAGGCAGCGTTGTCGCTGGGGTTGCCCTCGACCTACGACTTCGGTGACGGCGGCGGGTTGGGCGCGCGCAGCGTGAATGGTGACGTGGTCTTCACGGACGACAGCCGCGTCGCCATCTTCCTGAAGCGCTCTGGTTCATCCATCGTCCGACTGCTGCAGGTTGGCGATGCCGTGCCTGGCATCGCCAACACGTACATCGATTACCTCTACCCGCCGATGATCAACGCGACAGGCGTCGTGTGCCTGCAGATCGGCTATTCCACCGGCGTGGTCGGCAGCACGGCCATCGTCACCTACTCGGGCTCGACATACACGACGGTTGTGCAGGGCTCAGACGCGGTTGCCGGCGTGCCGGGCGCGGTCTTCGGGCGCGGCATCTCGCTGCGGTCGTTCAACAATGCCGGTGACGTCGCCTTCACGTCCACCCTGTTGCCGCTGGGAGTGCTGAGCGGCACGCCCGTGACGACGTTGTTCATCTCGCTCGCGGGCTCGACGCCGGTTCGGGTGATTGGCGCGGGCGACGTGGCCACGGGGACTGGCGGCCTGACCGTCGTGAGTTTCACGCCGTCGACCATCAACACGGCGGGTGAAGTCCTCTTCACCGCGAGCCTCACGAACGGCAGTGCCACGACGTACGGCGTCTTCGTCGGATCGACATCGGGCGTGCGCAAGATCGTCGCGAACGGCGACGCGAAACCCGGCGGCGGCACCTTCAGCCTGACGTCTTCGGCAGGCACGGCGTTCATCAACAACCTGGGCACCGTCGCGTACACCGATGCGGTGAAGGACGTGATCTACGTGCACACGGTCGCAAGCGGGATGACCCCGACTGTGACACTGGCCACGGCCGTCCCGTCACCCCTCGACTCGCGCACGCTCACGGCGCTCACGCTGGGTGGCATCAACGACTCCGGCGTGATGGCGTTCTCGGGCACGTTGACGGGCACCAGCACCAACAACAACGCCCTGTTCCGCTACACGCCCAGCGAGGCCCTGTTTCTCGTGGCCTACAAGGGCCAGACGGCCCCGGTGTCCGGCGGCGCGGTGTACTACAACTTCCAGCGGATGCAGCTCAACAGCCTGGGCGACATTGCCTTCTACTCGTCGTCGTCCACGTCGACGGCGTCCATTGGCATCTTCAAGAGCCCGGTTGGTGACTACGTTTCGGCGGTGGCGACCGTCGGCATGTCGACGGGACTAAGCGGCGGCGGCACGTTCAAGTCGCCCAACTACCTGGCGCTCGGTGAAGACGGCGTCGTCTACGTCGAGTCGCTGGTGGAGGGTGGCGCGGCCCGTTCGCTGCTGTTCAGCACCGCCCCCTCGACGTATGGGCCGATCGTGAGCACGGCCGATGCGTTGCCGTCCGGGGCACGCGTCACGTCCCGGACCTCGACGGTGTCGGGCGCCGGCGAATACGCGCTCTTCGGGGCGCAGTACGCCGGCGGGCCGGCCTCCTTCGTGCTCCATCACACCGCCAGCGCCACGACGACCCGGGTGGCCGGGATCGGCGATGCCGCCCCTGGCGGCGGCGTGATCACCGCGTTTGCGGACTTCCACGAGGCGTCGTTGAACGCCGGTGGGACCGTGGTCTTTGGCGCGTGGGTGGACGGGACGTCGGGTTACCTGCTCGCGTGGAGCCAGGCCACCGGTCTCATCCAGGTGGCGGGCCCCGGCGACACCGAGCCGACCAGCGGAAACACGTTCACGGGCGCGTACCCGCCCATCTCGCCGAGCCGGACCGGCAAGTCGACGGTGAACGTCAACGGCCAGGTGGCGTTCCGCGGCACGTTCAGCACGACCGACGCCGGTCTCTACGTCGCGACGCCGAGCGAGGCCATCGGGAAGATCGTGCGGGCCAACAGCAGTTCGCCGTACGGCGACGCCGCGCCCAGCGGCGGGCAGTTCTATTCGATCGCGCGGTTCCTCATCAACGCGCAGGGCCAGGTCGCGTTCCAGGCCCAGACGCGCACTACCGACGGCAACCGGTACGACGGGATCTTCATCGCGACGACGACGCCAGGCTCGCTGCAGACCGTGTGGATTTCCAGCGCGCCGACGACAACGGCGATCTCGACGCTCGCGGCTCTCGATGACGACGGGCGGGTCGTCTTCTTCGCGCCTGGCGCTGGCGGGCTCACCAACCTCTACGTTGGCACGGGCGGCGGGACGCCGGTGGCGGTGGCCACCAACGGAGCCGCCGCGCCCGCAGGCGGCAACTACGCGTTTACGGCGACGTCGATGGATGCCGATGTGAACGTGCTCGGCGACATCGTGTTCCAGGCGCCGATGTCGGGCGGAACGGCCACGACCGGCCTGTTCCTGTACCGGCGGTCTTCGGGCCTCATCGAGTCGATTGCCGTGTCGGGCCAGTCCGCGCCGGATACCGGCCTGCTGTTCAGCTCGCTGCCCGCCACGATCAACGCGATCCCGGGCGAGACGTTCGCCATTGGGCCGACGGGCGAAGTGATGTTCTGGAGTTACATCGAGCAGTCCGGCGTCCACTTCGTGGCGCTATACCGGTACGGCGTGGACACCGTGCTCGAGAAGCTCGCGCACCGGGGTGACGCCGCGGTCGATAGCGGCGATGGCACCTACGCGAACTTCTCCCAGGCACCAGGCGCCGGACGTGCCGGCTTGTTCTTCTTCCGCGCGTACGTGGTCGGCGGATCGTTCACGACCGCCATCTACACGTCGCAGCTCGAGACCCTGTCGGTCTCGTCGCTGACCGCCAACCGGACGTCGCCGTCGACCATCGGCACGGCCATCACGTGGACGGCCACGGCGGTGGGTGGCCGCTGGCCGCTGCAGTACAAGTTCTACCGGTACAAGAACGGCGTGGGCTGGGCGATGGTCCAGGACTACAGCACGTCGAGGACGTACACGTGGACGCCGACCGAAGACGACTCCGGCACCTACACCGTCCAGGTGTGGGTGAAGTCGCGAGGCTCGGCCAACCCGCAGGACGCCTGGCGCAACAGCACGGCCATGACGATCCCGAACCCCATCGTGTTCCAGAGCATCACGACGAACCGGACGTCTCCGATGCCGTGCGGCGGGGACGTCATCTGGACGGCCAACGTGACGGGCGGTCAGGCGCCGCTGCAGTATCAGTTCTGGCGCTACAAGAACGGCGTCGGCTGGACGATGGCGCAGGCGTACAGCACGACGAAGACGTACACGTGGTCGACGACCTGCGCGGATGCGGGCACGTACACGGTCCAGGTGTGGGTGCGCAACGCGGGGTCGACGGCGACCTATGACGCGTGGCAGAACAGCGCCGCCATGACGGTGGCGGGGGCGCTGTCGCTGACGAGCGTCACGGCGAACCGGACGTCGCCCTACGGGTGCGGTACGGTGCCAATCACGTGGACGGCGACGTCGACGGGCGGGTTGCCGCCGGTGCAGTACCAGTTCTCGCGGTACAAGAACGGCGTGGGCTGGTCGACGGTGCAGACCTACAGCACGTCGAACACGTATACGTGGACGCCGAGTTGTGCGGAGGCGGGGACGTATACGATCCAGGCGTGGGCGCGGGCGGCGGGGTCGACGGCGAGTTACGACGCGTGGGTGAACAGCACGCCGATGATCGTGTCGAACCCGATCACGATCTCGGGTGTGACGCCGAGCCCGGGGTCACCGGCGGCGGCGGGCACGCCGATCACCTGGACGGCGTCCGTGTCAGGGGGCGCGGCGCCGCTGTCGTACCAGTTCTGGTTGTATTCGCCGGGGACCGGGTGGTCGGTGCTGCGGTCGTACAGCACGACGAACACGGCGTCGTGGACGCCGTCGACGCCGGGCACCTACACGGTGCAGGTATGGATCCGCAACGCGGGGTCGGGGGCGTCGTACGACGCGTGGCAGAACTCGGCGGCGTTCATCGTGCAGTAGCGACAGGCGTAGTGTCGAGTCAGCCGTAGTGCCCAACTTTAGTTGGGCCTGACCGATCAGGCGTAGTGCCGGGCTTCCTTGCCCCGAGCGAGCGAAACGGTCGTTCGCGAGTCGATGGGAGCCCGGCCTCGACTTGTCGTACAATCCCCCGCATCCACCGTGCGCGACACACTGCGGTCCGTCGTCTTCGTGTGCGTGTTCGCCGGCGCACTCGCCGCCTGCTCGTCGCCGAAGTCGACGAACTCGCCCGCGTCCACGCCATCGACCCCAGCCGAGTTGCCCGCCGGCACCATCAACGGCACCGAGCGCCTCGGCTGGGACCAGCAGGCCCCCGACGCCGAGGAACTCGCCGACTACTCGTGGGCGCTCTACGTTGACGGCACGCCGGTCGTGTTGACGAGCGCGAAGTGCGGACCCCTTACGGGCGAGAACCTGTCGGCGGCGTGCGAGTCGCCCCTGCCTCCGCTTCAACCTGGTCAGCGGACCCTGGAACTTGGAACTCGAGTGACTCGGGGGGGCGTGGTCCTCGAGAGCCCCCGCTCCGAGGCCCTCGTCGTCACCGTCGTGCGCACCGGCGCGACCGCCTCGACCGCGGGTTTGCCCCGGACGCTGCGGTTCGATCGGGATGGCGCCAGCGCCGAGGCCTCGGCCGAGGATCCGTTCGTCCTGGAGAAGGTCGTCGACGGCCTGGATCGCCCGTCCGCGGTGGCCTGGCTGCCGGACGGCCGCCTGCTCGTCGCCGAACGTGGAGGTCGGATCCGTCTGGTCGAGCAAGGTGTGCTTCGTGCCGAGCCTGCCGCCATCCTCGCGGATGCGGACGATGGGGACGGACAGTACGTGAGTGTGGCGGTGGCGCCGGACTTCGTGACGTCACGCCACGTGTTCGTCGGCTACGCGGTGCGGGACGCGGACGGATCGCGCACGGGCCGCGTCGTCCGGTTCAGGGAAGTGGGCGGCGCACTTGGCGAAGCTGCCGTCGTCGTGGACGGCTTGCCCCGGGTGGTACGCGCACCGCTGTTGCGGTTTGGCCCGGACGAGGCGCTGTTCATCGCCACGGACGCCGGAGACGCGCGCGACGCAAGTGACCTCGGTTCCCTCGCGGGCAAGGTGCTGCGGTTCACCGCGTCGGGCGCGACGCCCCGCGACAATCCACTCGGGACGTCACCCGTCTTCGCCGCGGGCCTGCGCGGTCGCCACGACTTCGACTGGGCCCGCGCCACGGGTGCGCTGTGGCACCTCGAAGAAGACGCCGACGGTGTGTTCCTGCGCCGATCGCCAGGCGCAGCTCAGGACGTCCAAACAACGGGCGGTGACGTGGCGGGCGGGGCCGTAGTTGTCCGTGTCCCAGGTGGCCGCGTGACGGGGATGACCTTCCACGCGGGCGACACGCCCGCAGCCTGGGGGAATGGCTTGTTCCTCGCGTCGCCGGATGGCGAGTGCCTCTATCGCGTCAGCGGCCTCGACGCCTCCCCGCCCGCGCCCGTCATCGAGCGCCAGCTCGCGGATCGTGTCGGCCGCATCGTCGCCATCGCGTCCGGCAAGGACGGCCTCTACATCGCGACGGGAGGCAGCGGCGCCGGCGCCGTGTACCGGGCGCGCGACCGTAACCAGCCGTAATAGTCGTAGTGCCGGGCTTCAGCCCGGCCGTGGTCCAGTTGCAGCGTGACAGCCGTGGGACGCCGGTCAGCCCCGTCCCATCCCAACCTGAGTTCTGACCACGGCGATACCTCCGCGCCGTCTCACCCCATCTCGGCGAGCAGCCCCCTCGGTCCCGCCAGCGGCACCGCCCTCGCATCCAGCGCGTCGTCGATTGGATAGTCGAGTTCCGTGCGGCACGCAATACGAGCGCGCGTGACGGACCCGGGGCCGTACTCGCGCTGCAGGTTCCTGATGCCCTTCAGGTCGGTGGAGGACACACGTTCGGCGGCTTTGCACTCGACCGCCACGAAGGTCTCCGGGGCGACTTCCAGCAGCAGGTCCACTTCGTCGCCGTTGGCGGTTCGCCAGTACCACAACGCCGGAGCGTTCGTTCGCGCGAGCAGGCGTTTCCGCACCTCCGACACGACGAAGTTCTCCCAGATCGCTCCCCGCAGTGCGTGTCCCGCGATGTCGGACGCCTGGCGGAACCCCATCAGAAAACAGAGCAGGCCGGTATCGGCGAAGTAGAGCTTGGGCGTCTTGATCAGTCGTTTCGTTCGTTGCCGATGGTAAGGCTCCAGGAAGAACACCTGCTGGCTGGCTTCGAGCACCGAGAGCCAGCGCCTGGCAGTACTCGGCGCGATCCCGACATCGCGCGCCAGGTCGGCATACGACAGGAGTTGGGCGGCTCGCAGGGCGGCCGCGCGAAGCAGGCGATCGAAGTCGCGCAGGTCTCCAACGTCAAGAACCTGGCGCACGTCACGCTCGAGGTAGGTCGCCACGTAACTGCTGAGCCACAAATCCCGATCGAGGTCCGGGCGTTGCCAGAGTTCGGGAAAGCCGCTGCGCCAGAGAAACGCGTCCATCGGCCCGCCTTCTGGTGTCGCCACCACTTCATCCAGGCACAGCGGTGGAAGCGTGAAGATGGCGGCGCGACCGGCGAGCGATTCGCCGGCGCCGGCCTTCAGCGAGAAGGCTTGCGAGCCGGTGATGAGGAATCGGCCGGGGCGGCGGTCTTCGTCTATCGCGAGCTTGAGATGTCGGAAGAGACCCGGCTCGTACTGAATCTCGTCGATGACGAGGGGGCCCGGGTCGGCACGCAGGAAGCGGTCGGGCTCGATGCGCGCGGCCGCAGCCTGGGCCGGGTCATCGAGGCTGATGTAGCGGGACTCCGGGCACACCCAGCGCGCCAGGGTGGTTTTTCCGACCAGTCGAGCGCCACTGACGATCACGGCTGGGAACTGAGCCAAGGCCGAACGGAGGCCCGGTTCGTGGTGACGCGCAATCACATCGCCGATTATCAAGCACTCCGACGCCTATTGTCAATCATTGGCCAGCCCAAAACAGATAGGGGCCGTTGACGATAAGCGGACCGGCTTGGGCCAGCGTGACTCCCCCGTCCGGAACCTGGCGAACGTCGACGCGCACCACCAGGTCGGGGTCAGGTGCCCGACGATTGCCCCCGGGGTCCGGCAGGCGGCCGTCGACTGTAAGCTCCGCCGACAGTTGATTCTGCCGGGCTCGGTGGTATCCTTCGCGCGGAGGCGCGGTTCCTTATGTCCAATCTCAGGTGGGTCCGGCTGGCTCCGATCGTGGTCGTCCTCGCCCTCGCAATGGTCGGCTGCTCGAAGAGCGCTCAGATGTATGTCGAGCGCGGTGACGCGCAGCTCGCCAAGGGCAACGTCGATGCTGCCATCCTCGAGTATCGCAACGCCATCGCCAAGGACCCGTTGCTGGCGGCGGCGCGCTCGAAGCTGGCGGATGCCTACATCAAGCTGGGCAACGGCGCAGGCGCGCTCGGCGAGTCGGTTCGCGCGGCGGACCTCCTCCCGAAGGATGCCGACGCCCAGCTGAAGGCCGGTGCGTTGCTCCTCGCGGCCCGACGGGTCGAGGATGCCAAGGCCCGCGCGGACAAGGCCCTCGCCATCAACCCGGCAAACGTCGATGCCCTCGTGCTGCGTGCCAACGCGCTGGCGGGCCTGACCGACCTCGACGGCGCGCTCAAGGAAATGCAGCAGGCGCTGCGTCTCGACCCGCGTTCGAGCTTCCAGAGCAACCTCGGGATAATCCAGGCTGCCCGGGGCAATCTCCCCGAGGCCGAGGCGGCGTTCAGGCAGGCTGTGACCACCGACCCGAAGTCCGCGCGTGCGCACATCGCCCTGGCCCAGTTCCTCTGGAGCGCCGGGAAGCAAGCGGACGCCGAGAGCGCCTTCAAGGCGGCGCATGCGCTCGAGCCTACCGGCGCCATCGCCAACCGGGCCCTGGCTCTGTATTACCTGCAGACCAATCGCGCGGCGGAAGCCGAGCCCTATTTCAAAGGCTTGGCCGAAAGCGAGGGGGCGGCCGACTCGAAGCTCGGCCTTGCCGACTACTACGCTGGCACGAAACGGCCGGCCGACGCTGTCGCGGTCCTCGAGAAACTGAGCGCGGATCCGCAGTTGTGGGCGGTGGCCAAGGCGAAGATTGCCGACATCAATTACGCCAGCGGCAAGACCGCCGACGCCTTCCGGGCGGCGGACGAGGTGATCGCGAAATACCCGACGCTGGCTCCGGCACGTATCGTGCGCGGCCGGCTGTTGCTGTCCGACGGGCGCCTCGATCAGGCGCTCAGCGACGCCCTCGAGGCCGTCAAGGTGGACCCGCAGAATGCCGAGGCCCAGTACCTGCTCGGCACGATTCAGGAAGCCAAGCGGGATCTCGATTCCGCGGCCAAGGCCTATGCCGAGGCGCTCAGGCTGAATCCACGTGCGGCGGTCGCCCAGGTGCGGCTTGCCGGCATCGCGCTCCAGCGAAACTCGGCGGCGTCGGCCGTTCAGCTTGCCGACCAGGCTGCCAGCCAGCAGCCGGGCAACCTCAACGCGCAACTAGTGCTGGCGCGCAGCCTGCTCGCAAATGGGGACCTCGATCGATCGACGGCCGTCACGCAGAAGCTGGTGGAAGCCGCGCCCCAGAGCGGCCTGGTTCAAACGCAGGCCGGCATGCTCGCCCTCGCCAGGGGGGACAAGCCTGCCGCTCGCGCGGCGCTCGAGAAGGCGCTGTCGCTCGACAGCGGACTCGTGGAAGCGCTCTCCGCGCTCGTTGCCTGGGATCTCAACGAGAAGAAGCCGGAGCAGGCCCGCGCCAGGGTCGAGGGACGTCTGCAGAAGACGCCAAAGAACAGCGCCCTCCTCGTCATCGCGGGGCGCACCTACGCGGCCACCGGCGACCCGGCGAAGGCCGAGGAGTACCTCCGGAAGGCGATCGACGCCGATGCCTCGAATCTCGACGCCTTCAGTACGCTGGCCCAGTTGCACTTCTCGCAGAAGAAACTCGACCAGGCCGTTGCCGAGTACGACAAGCTGGCCGCCCGGCAGCCCCTCGATGTAGGCCCGCCGACGATGGCTGCACTGATCCTCCAGGCCCAGGGCAAGGAAGCAGAGGCGCGGCTGCGTTACGAGCGTCTCGTGGAAGCTGTACCACGGGCGGCGGTGGCGGCGAACAACCTGGCGTGGTTGTACGCGAGCCGCGGGGAACAGCTCGACCGGGCACTGCAGCTGGCCCAGGCCGCCAAGGCGGAACTCCCTGACCACCCGCAGGTCAACGACACGCTCGGATTCGTGTACCTGAAGAAGCAGCTCCCGGCCCTCGCGATTCCCCTGTTACGCCTCGCAGCGGAGAAAGAACCAGGCAACCCTGCCTTCCACTACCGCCTGGGCCTGGCGTATTCCCAGACGGAGGACCAGGCAGCCGCGCGGACGGAGCTGGAGCGCGCCCTCAGGCTGAAGCCGGACTTCAGCGGGGCGGAAGACGCACGACGGGTTCTCCAGACATTGAAGTAACGCCGGGGGCGACCGGTCAGCTGGGCCGTCGGCGGGCTTTACAAATCGAGATTGCCTACACGAGCCCGCACCCGGGACAAGTTCTGTAAACCGTTGAATATACAGGCTTTGTCAGCAACAAAGGCTCAGTTGAATCGTTGGAGCGCGAATTGCTACGTAACAACGTGGTTGGAGGTTGAAAGGAGTTCACATGAAACGTGTCGTTGTTACCGCATTCGCCCTACTGCTGAGTCTGTTCGTGATCATCCCGCAGGCGGCTGCGGAAACCATCACGTTCACCGACTCCAGCAGTGACGCCATCGGCGTTGGATTCGAGACCTACTGGGTCAAGATCACGAATCCCTACTCCCCGGCCGCGCAGCCCATCGGCCTTGAGATTGCCACCGATTATCCGGCGACCGGCATCACGGTCGGCGCGTGGGCCACTCGACCGGCCGACTTCTTCTTCTACGACTCCACCGGCAACTACGCGATCCCGCTCGTTTCGCACGACGGGTTCAGCGCGGGTTCGTGGTACCGCGTGACCAGTTTCGCGGTTTCGGACGACTTCGCGCCCAGCTCGGGTGGCTACATCTACACCCACGACGTGCCGGTGTCCATCACTGCGGGCACCTTCCTTGGTCAGCAGAGCGCGGTCAACTGGGTGACCAACCCGGATGGCACCTCGAAGTGGGTCATCGACCTGCCGCCAGGGACCGTCTACGAAGACGTGCCGTCGTTTTCCTTCGTGTGGGGCACGGCCACCTGCGCCAACGATGTGATTGAGGGCTCCTACACAGCCGTTCCGGACGGCGGCGCCACGGTTGCGCTCCTTGGATTTGCCCTGATCGGTCTTGGCACCCTGCGGCGCAAGCTGCGATAAGAGCCACTGAAACTCGGGTGAGTTGCGAAGGGCCGGGGTCACCCGGCCCTTCGCGTTTCTGTGCCCTGGCAGTCACCGCCACCAGCAGCGGCAGAGCCCCATCTCTACCCGCACCCTCTGGCTCGAGTGCCGCTTCTGCCCCGGGGGGCGAACGGCTGTCAACGTCTCGCTGGCTGGGTCGTTCTCGGACTGCTGCCTGTGACGACCGGCCCGGGGGGACTGCCACGGGCCTCCGCGGCCTGGCGACGAGCACGTCCGAGGCTCAAGGGCTCGACAACAATCCGTCTGCGTCGCACCGCGACCCGCTGCGTGAGCGACGAACGCCGCCACTGGGGCGGCGCTCTGCGCCCCGGCTACGGACCAATTCTCACGGGCTCCCCGGGGCCCCGGAGGCCAGGCGCGATGGGCGGCCATCTGGCCCGTCGCGCGCATCCCAGGTTCCGCCGTACGCAAGAAGGGCCGGATTGCTCCGGCCCTTTCGGTTCTCCAGGGAGTTGCTCGGGGACTTAACTCTGCTCAGCCACGGAACCTCTTCCGCACCGCGCCGAGGCCGAGCAACGCGCCGCCCAGCAGCATCAGCGTGGCGCCCCCGTCTGGAACCGGCTTCGGCCCGATAAAGTCCTGCGGCGACGCATTTGGATTCGTGCCGTCGTAGAGCCGCAGCCAGTAGGCATCGGACGTCGCCGCCACGTCGAGGTTCGCCTGGAGGCCGGCGAGGTAGAGCTCGGCCGCCGCCAGGGCCGCGTCCGACCCCGTGGCCACGAACGAGTTCAGGCCAACCCCCGTCTTGACGGAGAAGTCGCTGTCATTCAGGACGTTCCAGATGGCCAACTGCAACCCAGCGCGCTGGGCGTCATCCGTGAGACCGGCCGTGTACGTGTTGTAGAGATAGGCCGCGTAGCGCCCGGCGTTCGCCTGGGGCGTGAACCAGCCATAGCCATTCCAGTTGCTCATCAGGTCCAACTGGGTCTGCTGGTTGTACTCGGGAAGCTTGA
>CAZJRM010000047.1:23978-27344 GCA_964547975.1 uncultured Vicinamibacterales bacterium
TTCCAGTTGCTCATCAGGTCCAACTGGGTCTGCTGGTTGTACTCGGGAAGCTTGATCCCGTGCTGAAGATCGACACAGAACGATGAGAACGACGTCCCGTCGAGAGGATCCAGGCCGTGAATACTCCAGATCGTCGAAGTCCCCGCGAAAACCTGGCCGTTGACGAAGTGTGAGGTCACTCCGACCACTTCACCGCTGATCGTCGACACGTTCAGCGTTCCGGCGCCGGCAACGCCAGCCGCACCGAAGAACACCAACAGAACCAGCGCGAGTGTCTTTCTCATGGAGCAGCCCTCGGGAACCTTACACGACCTCACTAAGAGCCCTGCGACACTCATGCCAGAAGCGGCGCGCCCGAATCTTGTTGCCGGCACGTTCATAAGTAGACAGAACTGAACCACTTATCAGGCTGACGCAAACGCCGGCCACCAGTCGGGACAAGACCAGCCAGGCGACGACTGTAAGGTTCTCCGACGCTTGCGGCGGAGACGCCCCCTACTCCCGGCTGACCCCCAGCTTCTCCATCAGCTCGTACATCGTCGGCCGGCTGATCCCGAGTTCCTGCGCGGCCGTGGTAATCCGGCCCGCGTGGCGCCGAAGCGCGTCCAGTACGAGCTCGCGTTCCAGACGTTCGCGCGCTTCCTTCAGCGTCGTCGTCTCGCGCGCCGCATCTCCACTCTCGAGCTCCAGGTCTTTCGCCGTGACCCGTTTCCCCTCGGCCAGGATGACCGCCCGCTGGACCCGGTTCTGCAACTCGCGGATGTTCCCCGGCCACTCGTGCGCGTGAAGCGCCCGCACCGCATCCGGCGACAGGCTGAGCCCGGACCTCAGGTGCTGCGACCCGTAGCGCCGCAGGAACTCCTGCGCGATGAGACCCGCATCGTCACCCCGCTCCCGAAGCGGAGGCAGCGTCACCACGAGCACCGCGAGGCGGAAGTAGAGGTCCTCGCGGAATCGGCCTTCGGCCACCTGCTCCTTCAGGTTCGCGTTGGTGGCTGCGATGACGCGCGCGTCACTCTGAATCTCCTGCCGCCCGCCAACCCGCTGGAATGTCTTTTCCTGCAGGAACCGGAGGAGTTTCACCTGCAGCGGCGCCGGGAGCTCGCCAATCTCGTCGAGGAAGAGCGTGCCGCCCGACGCCGTCTCGATGAGGCCCTTGCGCTGCACGTGCGCGCCGGTGAACGACCCCTTCTCGTGCCCGAACAACTCGCTCTCGAGCAGGTGCTCTGGGATGGCCCCGCAGTTGATGGCCACGAACGGACCGTTGGCCTGCCGCCCCCGGCGGTGCAGCGCGCGCGCCACCATTTCCTTTCCGGTTCCGTTTTCGCCAAGGATGAGCACCGGTGCGCTCGTGCCAGCCACCTTGCGCACGAACCCGAACACCGCCTGCATCTGAGGGCTGGTGCCGAGCATCAATTCGAACGACTCGGGCCGGGCGGCGTCCTGCATCGCGTGGAACTCACGTTCGAGTTCGGCCACGTACACACAGCGCCGAAGCACCCGGCCGAGTTCGTCCATGTCCACCGGCTTGCACAGGAAGTCGTACGCGCCGGCGCCAACGGCCCGCAGCGCATTCTGCTTCTCGCCCTGCCCCGACACGACAATCACCTTTGCCAGCCGATCGAGCACGAGCAGCCCCGAGAGCACCGCAAGGCCTTCGTCTGGCTGGTTCGGGCAAGGCGGTAGACCGAGGTCCAGCAGCGTCACGACGGGCCTTCCGGCCGTGAACGCCGCCACCGCCGACGGCCGGTCGCCCGCGAGCACAACGTCGTACTCGCTCGCCAGCGCCCACTTCATCTGGACGCGGATATCCTCGTCATCGTCGACGATGAGCAGTGTGGGTTTGCTCATGGTGCAGCCGGAGTGGGCAGGCTGATGCGGACGGTGGTGCCGGCTCCCACCTCGCTCTCTACGTTGATACTACCGCCGTGGCGTTCGACGATCATTCGGGCCTGGAACATGCCGATACCGAGCCCCTTCGGCTTCGTGCTCTGAAAGGGCTTGAACAACGACTCTCGGACGAACGCCGGCGTCATCCCGCAACCATCGTCGGACACGGAGATGACCACACGGCCATCGGTTGCCTCGGTGCGGATCGTGATGCGGCCGGGTGACGGCTGTGCGGCCGTGGCGTCACGTGCGTTGAGGATCAGGTTCGTGATGACGCTCCGCAGTTGTTCGCCGTCGGCCGGGATGGACGGGAGCGCACCGAAGTCGAGGACGATTTCCACGCTCGCGAGTTCCCCGAGTCCGCGTAGGGCTTCGTCGATGAGCGGGTTCACATCCGTATCGGCCAGCCTGATCTCCGGCTGTTCGCGGACGGCGCTCAGGCGAGTAATCATCAGGTCGATACGGTTCGCCGTATGGCCGATCCCGCGGAGTGTGTCGGCGCGGAATTCCGGATCGTCGAAGTGCACCGGCAGGTTCTTGAGCATCAGGTTCAACGACGCAGCGGCATTCTTCAGGTCGTGAACGAAGAACGCCGACACGGCCCGGAACGCCTCGAGTTCGCGGGATCGGGCCACCTCGCCCGCGAGGCGGAGCGCCTGCAACCCTGACGTCATCTGGCCGGCGATACACTGCAGGACGTCGCGTTCCTCGTTCGTGTAAGGGGCGGCGTTGACGCGATCGGCCAGCACCATGGCACCGAGCACCTGGCCGCCGGTCCTGAGCGGAACGCACCACCGCGGCCCGCCGTGGGGAAACGTGGTCGGGCACGCTTGGAGGATTGCCGCGGCCCACGCGGCCTTCTCGTCTTCCAGGTTGAACGGCCGATCGACGGCACCGAGGGCGGCAGCCGCAGCCGAACTCGCGCCGGCGAGCGCGGTCGATGACTCTTCGCCACCCTGCCGGGGTGCCGTTGCGGAGACGACGACGGCTTGCCTTTCCTTTTCGTCGAACAGGAAAACGGTGACAGCCAGAACGTCGAACGTTTCGGCAATCAGCCGGGATGCTGCCGAGCACAGCGCGTGTTCGTCCTTAACGTTCGTCAACCGCTGTGAGACGTCCGACCAGATCTTCACGGAATCGTGCTGCGCCAGTCTGAAATGGCGTCCGACGAAGGCCTGGATCCGTTGCCGGAGCCGGTCCGACAGGAGCAGGAGCGCCAGGCCGGCCATGCCCGCGAACACAACGAGCGCCTGCAACTGGAAGCTGTCCGATCCCCCGAGGCGCCGAACCAGCTGTGCCAGCACGCCGACGACGAAGAGATAGCCCCCGACGATTAGCAGGGTGACCGACGACCGGACCACGGTCCGGGACGGGTAGACGTCGGCTTCGGCCAGACCGGTCCGGGCGTATGCGACGAGTAGCAGGACGCACCCGACGAGCAACGCGCTCGATTCGAGACCGAACAGGGAGGGGTCG
>CAZJRM010000048.1:0-27035 GCA_964547975.1 uncultured Vicinamibacterales bacterium
CCTGGTGGAAGATGCCGGCCTCCAGGGCCTGCTGGGTTTGTGGCCGGTGTGCCACGCGACACCGTCGCCGTTCGACGAGACGGTCGCCGGCGAACTGGAGCGTCGCCTGGACGAAGGGCTGGCGGCCCTGCCGTCCAGATACCGCGACGCACTTCTGCTGGTGGGCGTCGAGGGGTTCACCCCGTCCGAGGCGGCCGCGATCTGCGGAGTCCGGCCGGAGGCGTTCCGGCAGCGGCTGTCCCGCGCCAGGGCGATGCTGCTGAAGGAGATGGGGACGCGGCATGCCGCGTCGGGTCAGCTGGTGTGCGAGGTGACGGTATGAACCTCAGAGATGACGCGGTCCTCGACGCCCTGCTGCGAAACCTGACGTCGCCGACGCCGAACGCGGCGCGCGCGGCGGGGACACGCGCGCGCTGCGTCGAACGACTCACGCGACCGTCGTGGCACGAGCGCCTGGCTGGCGTGCGCGCGCCCGCGTCGCGGCGGATGATCGAACCCGCGGTGGCGGCCCTCGCCGCCACCCTGTTTCTCGGGGACGTCATCGTCCGGGCCCTGCGCCTGTACGGCATCGTGGGAGACTAACCGCGCCGCTATTTCTCCATGCTCGGCTTCCACACCTTCCACACGTTCCCCACCAGCGCCGGGCCCGGCTTCAGCGTGTCCTGCCCGGGCTCCCACCCGGCCGGGGTCGCTTCCGTGCCCTTGCTGGCGCGCACCAACTGGTAGGCCTTGATCTGGCGAATCGTCTCGCCGAGTTTGCGTCCCACCGGCGGTGTCAACACTTCCATGGCCTGGATCACCCCGTCGGGGTCGATGATGAACCGTCCACGCAGTTCGATGCCGGCATTCTCGTCCCAGACCCCGAACGCGCGGCCGACGTTGCCGGCTTGGTCGGCGACCATGGCAAAGGGCACGCCGCCCTCGACCATCTTCACCAGTTCGTGGTCGTTCCACATCTTGTGGACGAAGTGGCTGTCGACGCTGACCGAGAGAACCTCGACGCCCAGTGCCTGGAGCGCGGCGTACTTGTCGGCGACCGCCGACACTTCCGTCGCTCAAACGAAGGTGAAGTCACCGGGATAGAAACACACCAGGACCCACTTGCCGAGGTAGTCCGACAACTTGACGTTCGTGAAGGCGCCCTTGTAGTAGGCCGGCGCCTGGAAGTCCGGGGCCTTCTGTCCAACGCGTGCGATCATGCGGGGAAGCTCCTTCTGGGGGGGTGCTGAATCGGCTGGTGGGGCCGACGCGGGGTGGTCACCCACCACGGCGCCGGTCGTTCGCGCACATCCGGCAGGCGGATCTGCCATCGTCATCTCCAGCTTCCGGGGGCAAGGCCAGCGGGGGCAGTCGGCTTCCACGATACTCCCGCCGGCAAACCTGTCAAGCGCTGGCGTGCCGTCCGGCGTGGCCGTCCGTCGGGCGGGATAGAGCGGCTACGCCCGGACGTCCTGGAGGATCTGCGAGACGTTGACCGTTCGCGCCTTCTCGCGGATCTCGGGCATGTGTTTGCCCTGGAGGCCCTTGGCCTCTTCGAGCAGATGGGCGTAGGTGTCCTTCAACACCTGCGTGGAGAAGGTACGCCCGCCGGAGTAGTACCGGACGGCCAGCCGCCCGAGGGCGTACGTGCTCGCGAACGAGAACCCCGAACTGACGACCTGCTTGGTGGCGCCGCCGAGGACGCCGCCCAGCAATCCCCGCCCGAAGAGCTTGCCGACAATCTTCCGTCCCACCTGCTCGACGTACTGCGACGTCAGGCCGATGCCGGCCGTCGCCAGCAGGTCCTTGATGTGCCCGCGATCCAGTTCGAATCCGTAGGTCTTGCCGATGCGGTAGACCATCTTCATCTGCAGCGGGATGATCGCCATCGTCGCCAGCGAATCCGGGAGCAGTTCGAGGGCGCCGTTGAGAATCGAGTAGTTGAGGATGACGCGGTCCTGCTCCTCGGCACTCATCGTGCTCGACAAGGTCGACGGTTCCGCCGGAGTCACGATGGCGAGCGGCGCGACCGCGAGCGCGTCGGCCTGCGCCGTCAGCGTCTTCACCTCGGCTGCCTCCGTTTCGCCAAGCCCGAGGCGGCCCTGGAGGTCGTCGAGGAACCTGCGTTCGCCGTCGTTGGTGGCGCCGTCGGCTTCGCACGCGCCGACACACAGTTCGTACGCGAGGCGTTTCACCTGCGGTGTCGTGAGCTGGGCGACGGTGTCCTCGACCGACACGCGTTCGAGCAGGACATCCTGGTAGATGGCGGCCACGTTCAGTTCGTCGCCCTGCGACAGCGACTCGGCGACCCTCGCCACGTGGGCGCGCTCGGTGGCGTCGCTCTTGCCGTCGGCGAACGCCGCCATCAGGACGAGCGTGGTGACAGCCTTCTGTTCCTGGTCGGTCATGGTCGGTTCCCTCGGGAGTCACGCCGGGCAACATGCGCGGGCGTGACCCAATATTAGTCATGACGCGGCCAGGGCGGCGCGAGTTCCGGAGCAGGCCCGGGATGGCGACGTCACACCGAATTAACAGCGGCATGGCACAATTGGAGAGAACCTGCGGGCTGCCCCACGTCGGCCCCCCTACCGGACAGGAACCCCATGGCAGTGCGTGTGTCGTCGAGACGGTCGTGGTTCAGACAGGTCGCCGGAGGGCTCGGAGCCGGCCTCAGCGTCGGGTCGCTCGATGCGGCGCCTCGGCGTCGGGACGGTGAGGGTCCCAGAAACATCATCTTCATGGTGTCCGATGGCATGAGCCTCGGCGTTCCCACGCTCGCCGACCCGTTTTCCCGGATGGTACGCGGCACCGGCACCACGTGGTGGGCCCTGGCCGCCAGGGATGACGTCAGCCGTGGCTGGCTGGACATGCGCTCGCTCGATTCACTGGTCACCGACTCGGCGGCGGCGGCGTCGTCCTGGGGCAGCGGATCGCGCGTGGGCAATGGAACCGTCAACGTGTTGCCCGATGGCACCCGCCTGACGCCCGTGGCGGATGTGGCTCGCGCTGCCAGGAAGCGGGTCGGGCTGGTGACGACGACAACCGTGACGCACGCGACACCCGCCGGTTTCGGCGCCTCCGAGCCCGACCGCGACAGCGAGGAACAGATTGCGGTGCAGTACCTCGACCGCATCGATATCGTGCTCGGCGGCGGGCGCAAGTTCTTCGACGGAACAACACGCCGGGACCGGCGCCCGCTGTCGAAAGACTTCGCCGCCCAGGGCTACGCCACCTGGACCACCCGCGATCAGCTCATCGCCGGAGGACTCCACTCGCGTGCCCTCGGGCTCTTCTGGGACGGGCACCTGCCCTACGCCATCGACCGCCGGCAGGACGCCGCGATGGGGCGCGACGTGCCGACGCTCGCCGAAATGACGAAGGCCGCGCTCGCCATGCTGGACCGAGCGCCGGAGGGATTCCTGCTGCAGGTGGAAGGCGGGCGCGTCGATCACGCCGCCCACGCCAACGACGCGGCCGCCATCCTCTGGGAGCAGCTGGAATTCGATGATGCGGTCGAGGCGGCGCTCGTGTTCGCGCAGTCCCGCGGCGACACGCTTGTCGTCGTGACGACCGACCACGGCAACTCGAATCCCGGGCTGATTGGCCTCGGTTCGGACTACACCCAGAGTGATGCGGCGTTCGCTCGCCTGGTCTCCGCCCGTGCGTCGTACGGGACGCTCCGTTCGACCCTGCAGCGTTCGTCACGCGGACGCGTGAAGCCCGAGGCTATCCGCGCCGGCATCGAACACTGGCTCGGCCCTGCGGTGTCTACCCAGCAGGCACGGACGGTGTCGGACGCCATGTTCGACCAGGCCAAGGGGCGCGGCCGCGCGACGATCAACGTCGATCGGCTCCTGGGGCAGGTCCTCGGTGAGTACACCGGCATCGGCTGGACCGGGACGACTCACACCGCGGATCTGGCGCCCGTCATGGCGGTGGGACCCGGACAGCACCATTTCGACGGCCTGATGCCGAATACGGACGTGTTCGCGGCGCTGGCGGCGCTGATGGGGCAGTCGTTCCGCAATCCGTCGATGACACCCGAACGCGCGCGCGCGTTCCGGAAGCTTGCGGCGGCGAAGGCGCCGTTGCCCCACTGGGCGTGACCCGCGGCGCGTCAGTGATACCCTGACGTCGTTGGAATGGTGACCCCGCAAGGAGCCCGATCATGGATCTTCGAGAAGCGATGGCAGCCCGCGTGAGCGTGCGCCAGTTCAAGGCGACACCCATTCCCGCCGCCGACGTTCGAGAGATGATTCGCCTGGCCAGCCTGGCGCCCAGCCCGAACAACCAGCAGCCCTGGCGTTTCGTGGCGATCAGCCGGGCGTCCCTGCTCCGCGAGATGGCCGAGGCGGTACACGCGCGCGTCCGCGAACTGATTCCGCCCGCCGAGACCGACGGGGCCCGTCACGCGGCGCAGCGCGTCGACTGGTTCTCGACCTTCTTCGCGGACGCGCCGCTGGTGATTGCCGTGACACGCCGGCCGTACTCGAGTGCCATCGACCTGGCGCTGCCCGCGGAACCGCTGGCGCGGCCGGACATCAATGCTCTGCGGGGATACCCCGACATCCAATCTGTGGGCGCTGCCGTCGAACACCTGCTGCTGGCGGCCACGGAACTCGGATACGGGTCGTGCTGGCTGAGCGGTCCGCTCGTGGCGCGCGATGCGCTGGAACGTCTGCTTGGTATCGAGCCGCCGGAACAGCTCGCCGCGATGGTGGCCCTGGGCCAGTCGGCCGGCCAACCCCCGAGGGATCACGACCGCCTGCCGGTCGAAGCGCTGCTCCGGTTCATCGAGTAAGGGGAAGACCCGTTCCGTGTTAGTCTCCTGCGACGAACGTGGGTACACCAGCCGACCGTCCGCCGCGCCAGGCCCGCCCCGGCGCCCTTCCGCGACGCGAGTTCTTCAGAACGGCCGGCGCCCTTGCTGCCGGGTTCTGCGCCGCGAACGCGCGGGTCGTCGCAGGCCCCTTCGCCCCGGGCGAGATCGGGCAGGGCGCGATCCCCGAGGACAAGCGTCTCGACCCCAGCTGGGTACGCTCGCTCTCCGATCGCGGCGAGCCGACCGTCTACACGAAACGCCGCGGTGAACTGCGCTTCATCGGGATGCCCGTCGGCGGCATCCAGACGGGGACTCTGTACCTCGGCGGCGACGGCCGCCTCTGGCTCTGGGACATCTTCAACGACAACCGCGAGGGCGTGGACCCGAAGACCGTACCGTGGGGGAACGACCTGCACGTCGGGAAAGTGGTCCGCTCCCGTGACGGTTCGGCCTACGTCGCTCCGGCCGCCGGCATCCGCCCGGTCGACCAGGGATTCGCGTTCCGCATCACGTGGGGCGGCACCACCGTGATCAGGCGGATGAACGAGTCGGACTGGGAGGACGTCCGCTTCGAAGCGACCTACCCGATCGCCACGATCACCTACGTCGACCGCACCTTGCCGGTGGAGATCTCGGCGGAGGTGTTCTCGCCTTTCATTCCGCTCGACGAGAAGCACTCCGGGTTGCCGGCCACCATCTACACGTTCACCATCCTGAACCGCACGTCGGCCCCGGTCGACGTCACGGTGGCCGGGTGGCTCGAGAACAAGACGTGCCTCCGCAGCGCCGGCGACGACCACGAGCGCGCCAACACGGCCCACGGCGACGCGCGCGACATCCTCCTCGCGTCGATTCGCAGCCGCTCTGGAGACGAGGCGCTCGTGCACCTCCCTGACTACGGCACGCTCGCGCTGGCGGCCGTCGGCCTGCCCTCGACGGTGTCGCCGCGGGTCGATCCGGCTGACGCGCAGGATCTCTTCCGTCCGACCGGCCAGCAGGCGAACGTGGCCGCGGCCTCAGAACGGCTGACGGGAGCGGTGCTCGCCCGCGTCGGCGTCGCCGGCGGCGCGGCGGCGACGGCCGACTTCGTCGTCGCCTGGCATTTCCCGAACCTGGCGCTCAAGCAGATTCCCGACCGGGGCCGCTTCTACGCCACGTGGCTCGGCTCCGCCGGCGAAGTCGTCGACTACGTCCGCGCCCGTTTCGCCAGCCTCGCCGGCACGAGCCGGCTCTGGAAGCGGACGTTCTACGACTCGACGCTCCCGCACTGGTTCCTCGAGCGCACGTTCCTGAACATCTCCTGCCTCGCGACGACGACCTCGCACCGGATGGCGACGGGGCGCTACTACGCCTGGGAGGGCGTCGGGTGCTGCCCGGGGACGTGCACGCACGTCTGGCAATACGCGCAGGCGCCGGGACGGGTCTTTCCGGCCATGGAGCGCGACACGCGCGAACGCGTGGACCTCGGCATCGCCCTGCAGCCCGACGGGAGCATGTGGTACCGGGCCGAGGCGGACAGGCGCCCGGCGGTCGATGGCCAGGCCGGGACGATCCTGCGGTTCTACCGCGAGCACCGCATGAGCCCGGACCGCCGGTTCCTGGCGGACAACTGGACGAAGATCAGGCGCACGATCACGTTTCTCATGTCGCTCGACCGGAACGGCGACGGGATGGAGGACACCCCCGTCGAAAACACGCTCGACGCGATGTGGGACGGCGAGATCGCCTGGATCGTCGGCCTGTGCCTGGCTGCCGTGAAAGCCGGCGCCATGATGGCGGCCGAGGTGGGTGACGCGGAGTTCGCCAACGCCTGCCGCGCCTACGTCGACCGGGGCGCCCGGGCGATGGAGACGCTGCTCTTCAACGGCGAGTACTTCGTGCACCGGCCCGACCGCGACAAGGGGCGGGCGCGGCTGGGTTCCTACAACACCTGCCACATCGACCAGGTCTACGGGCAGAGCTGGGCGTTCCAGGCCGGGCTCGGACGCGTGCTCGACGCCGAGAAGACGCGCTCGGCGCTGCGCAGCCTGTGGAAGTACAACTTCACGCCCGACGTCGGCCCCTACGTTCGCGACCACGCGGGCGGCCGGCCCTACGCCCTCGCGGGGGAGGGCGGCCTCATCATGAATACCAATCCCCGAGGCGAGGCGAAACCGTACGGGGACAACGTCACCTGGCAGCTCGGCTACTTCCACGAGTGCATGACCGGCTTCGAACACCAGGTCGCGTCGCACATGATGGCCGAGGGAATGGTCGACGAAGCCCTGGTCCTGACGCGCACGATTCACGATCGGTATCACGCGTCCAAGCGGAACCCGTTCAACGAGATCGAGTGCAGCGATCACTACGCGCGCGCGATGGCGAGCTACGGCACGTTCATCACCGCCTGCGGCTTCGAGTACCACGGCCCGGACGGGGCGCTCCGGTTCGCGCCCAGGATCCGCCCCGACGACTTCAGGGCGCCGTTCGTCACCGCCGAGGGCTGGGGCACCTACCGCCAGCGCCGGACGGGATCGTCATGGTCCGCCCGGATCGACGTCAGGCACGGGCGACTGGGGCTCCGGAAGTTCGCGGTCGTCATCCCGTTCACTCCGTCGCGCCTGCGCGTCTCGGTGGGCGGGCGCGAGGTCACCGCCACGTGGGCGACGGTCGCCGGGGAGTGCACGTGCCTCATTCAGCCGGCGGCGGACCTCACGCCCGCGAGCCCGCTGGACGTCGTTGCCGAGGCGTGACCCGGGTCAGCGCTCCCTGGCCTGGAACTGCCACAGCACGTTGACGATCTTCCACTGACCCTCGGACTTCGCGAGGTGCAGGTAGTCGACGTAGTCGGCGCACTCCGTGCGGACCGTCGCGATGTCGCGGTAGACGTCGAGGACGTCCACCTTGATGGCGCGCGTGTTCGCGGGACGGCTCTTCCCGCCGCCATTCTTCGTGGCTTCCACCATCTGCGCCTTGGTGAGGCTGGAGAACCGCTCGGTCCCTCCGGCCGACGACACGATCCGTTTCGCGAGTTCCCGGTGCAGCGCCCGTTCCATGCGGACCGCGTCGGCGTTGTACCATCCCTCGAGGTAGTCCAGTGCGGCCTGCCGTATCGCCGCCTGGTCATCGACGGGCTGAGCTGCGGCCGGCATGGCCGTGCCCAGCATCACCAAGGCCAGCATCGTGAGCGCGATCGTCTTCATGTGTGTGCTCCCAGGGCGAGGCCGCAGGGCCTGTCTCCTTCGGTTAGACGACGGTGACGGCGGACTCGGTCGGGGCCTCCGCGGGTCTGCCCGGAGTCCCTGGTCGTGTCCCGCGTTTCAGAACGCAGGGACGACCTGCGAGAACACCAGGTTGAACACCCGTTCCCACTGAGCCATGGACGTCGCCGACGTCTGTCCAGCCGTCCGGCACGTCGTCGTCACGACCAGCTGTTTCGCCGGGACGACGGTCGAGCGACCGCAGGCTCATCGTTGCCGATTGTAGTCCAGGCGCGTGGGACCGGCCGCCGGGCGGTTGCGACATCCGCGCAACCGCCCGGCTTTCATCGGACTACCGCCCCATCCAGTTGCTTCGTCCCCAGCCGCGCCGCGCGGCCGCGCGATACCCGTCGTCGTAGCCGCTAGCGAACCCGCGCCGGTAGACGTCGCGGTAGTGATCGCGGCTCATCCCGTAACCGCGTTCGTATCCGTGGTCGGCGCCGCGATAGCGCCCGTGACGCCGCACGTCGTACCGATCGCCGTCGCGCGCGTCGTCGACCCCCTTCTCGTATCCGTCGCGGTAGCCGTTGCTGAAGGCGTAGTTGCCGCGCCGGTAGTCGCCGCGGTACTCATCGCGCCCGTACCCGCGCCCATCCCGGTAGACAGGGCCGTAGCGGCCATACTGCGCATCGTCGTCGGCCGCAATCGCTGCGCCGAGGATGGCACCGATGGCGGCGCCCGCCACGATCTTGCCGGTCTGAGCCTGGGCCGGCCGTACCGCCACTACGCTCGCGATGGCCACGACGATCGCGACACTCTTGAAGAAGTACTTGTTCACGGGACCCTCCTCTCCGACGCCTCGACCGGATGACTCCGGCGCGTCGTCCCTCCGCGCCTCGCGGATACGCCAGGAGACTGCAGGTCACGTGCCACTTTGAATCCGGCTGGATTCCGAAGGATTTCGGGGAGTTGTCGGCGCGGAGTCGAAATCGGTGCGGACTCGATTGGCGACGCGGCTGTGTCCGGATGATGACGAGTGGTAGAGTCCATCCTGCCCCAGGCAGGAGGCCGCATGCACAGCCAGCCCCGTTTCGTGTTCCGGCGCGTGACCCCCTTCGTGGCTCTCGGTGCCGTCCTTGCGGTTGCGCTGGCTTGGGCCGTCCCGCTTCGCGCCCAGACTCTGCCGCAGGACCAGGGCGCCAGCGGGACGTGGCAGAAACTGCAGAAGTTGCGGACGACAGCCAGCGTGCTCCACACGACGGCGCATCCCGACGATGAGCACGGCGGGATGCTGGCGATGCTGAGCCGGCGTGACGGCGCGCGCGTGACGATGCTGACGCTCACGCGCGGCGAGTCGGGCGACAACGCGCTCGGGCCGGAGCTGTTCGTGAGCCTCGGTCTCATCCGCACGGAGGAACTGCTGGTGTCCAACCGCTACTACGGCGTGGACCAGCAGTACTTCGCGTCGGTGCTCGACTACGGCTTCAGCAAGCGCCTCGATGAAGCCTTCGCGTCGTGGGGCCGTGATACGGTCATGCGCGATACGGTGCGCGTGATCCGCGCGGAGCGCCCCACGGTCATCGTCTCGCGTTTCCAGGGGACCGAGCGGGACGGCCACGGTCACCACCAGGCCTCCGGTCTGCTCACGCTGGAGGCGGCGAGGGCGGCAGCCGATCCGAACATGTTCCCGGAGCAGATCCGGGAGGGCTTGCGCCCGTGGCAGGCGGCCAAGGTCTACATCGGCGGCGTCCGCGAGAACGAAGCGTGGACGGTCAGCGTGGACCCCGGAGAGTACAGCCCGTGGATTGGCGCCTCCTACAGCGACTTCGCCCGGCTGGGCCTCAGTTTCCAGCGCACGCAGAACAGCGGACGCTACAATCCCGCGGCCGGGCCGGCCCCGAGTTACTACCGGCGCGCCGCGAGCGCGATCGACGGGGCCGCGGCCAGGGAGAGCGGGTTCTTCGACGGCATCGACACGACGCTGCCCGGCCTGTTCAAGGCGCTGCGCAAGCCCGAGCCCGCAGGCGCGGCGCCGCTGCTCGCCGCGATCGACGCGGCAGTGAAGAAGGCGGTCGCCGCCTTCACGCTGGAGAACCCGTCGGGCGCCGTGCCGGCTCTCGCCGAGGGGCTGGCGGCCGCGCGCATGGCGATTGCCGGCATCGAGGACCCGGACGCGCAGCACGTCCTCCGCGTCAAGGCGCAGCAGTTCCAGGAGGCGATCAACACGGCGCTCGGCGTTGCCTTCATTGCCCGCGCGCAGGCATCCGGCACCCCGGAGCCGACAGGGATGATGGCGGCGTTCGCACCCGCCCCGACGATGGCGGCGCCCGTTCCAGGACAGACGTTCGACGTGCGGACGCGGTTCACCAACCGCGGGGGCGTTTCGGTACGCCCGATCGACATCGCGCTCGCAGCGCCCTCGGATTGGACGGTGGACGAGGCTGCGGCCACGCTGAAGGCGCTCGGCCTCAATGAGTCGGCGGAGGTGCGCTTCACGGTGACGATTCCACCGAACGCCGCGCCGAACACGCGACCCTACTTCGTGCGGCCGTCGGTCCGTGACAACAAATACCGAATGGACGACGGCGACCAGTTCGGGCGCCCGGCATCGCCGGCGCCGCTCGTGGCGGTCGCGAGGTACGCGGTCAACGGCGTGGAGGTCGAGGCGCGCGAGGTCGTACGTCGTCGTGAGTCGAAGCCGCCGTACGGCGACGTCCTTCGGGAACTGCGCGTGGTGCCCGCGTTGAGCGTGAGCGTGGCCCCCGGCGCGGCGGTCATCCCGCTGGGAGCGTCGACGCGGCAGGTATCGTTGCAGGTGGAGGTCATCAACAACCGCGAAGGCACGATCGCCGGCCGGCTTGCGTTGACGCTGCCCACCGGGTGGACGGCGACGCCGGCGCAGCACCTGTTGTCGTTTGCCCGCGCGGGTGAGAAGGCCAGCTTCGCCTTTGCGGTGTCGGTGCCGGCGCTCGAGAATCGCACCTACACGGTGCAGGCGGTGGCCACGGCCGATGGGCGCGAATACCGCGAGGGGCACGAGGCCATCGACCACCGCGACCTGGAGGTTCGATACCTCTATCGTCCGGCCATCGCCGAGGTGAAGGGCGTCGACGTGGCTGTGGTCCCCGGCCTCAAGATCGGCTACGTCATGGGGATCGGCGATACGAACCCTGCGGCGATCGCGCAGTTGGGATACGCCGTCACGTTGCTCGACGAACGGATGCTGGCCTCCGCCGACCTCACAACGTTCGACGCGATCGTCACCGGGACCCGGGCGTACGCGGTGCGCGAAGACCTGAAGACCTGGAACCGGCGGCTGCTCGACTACGTGAAGGACGGCGGAAACCTGGTCGTGCTCTACAACACCCAGGAACTGGTTCCCGATACCTTCGCGCCGTTTCCGGCGCAGCACAGCCAGCGGGCCGAGGAAGTCAGCGAAGAGGACTCTCCGGTCAACATTCTCGCGCCGGATCACCAGGGGCTGAACTGGCCGAACCGAATCACGAGAGGCGACTTCGACGGATGGGTGGAGCAGCGCGGATCCAAGTTCTGGGCCGGCTGGGATGCAGCCTACACGCCGATCATCGAGACGTGGGATACGGGACAGGCGCCGCAGAAAGGCGGCTGGCTGCACGCGAGATACGGCCAGGGCCACTACACGTACTTCGCGTACGCCTTCCACCGGCAGTTGCCGTACGGCGTGCCGGGCGCGTACCGGCTGCTGGCCAACGTGCTGGCGCTCTCGAAGACCCCGCCAGCTACCCGGCGTGAGGCGAGGACTACCGGGCTGTCAGCCGTTTCGCCTGGGCCGACCCGGCTCGATGCCCGTTCCACGCGTGGAGCGGGCCCATCAACGCGTAAATCCAGCCAGCCCACTGGGGGTTTTCGGGGAGTGCCAGCGCGAGCGCAATCGAGCTCACGCCCACGCCTGCGTTCAGCAGGTGGCCTCGCGCGCCGAAGGTGAGGGCCACCGTTTCGACAGGCTGCAATCCGAGGGCCTCCCGGTGCCGCCAGGCATGGAGGTGCAGCAGGGCGAAGGTCAGGAAGATCAGCACGACCCCGCCGCTGTAGAGCAGCATGACGTAGGCCCCGCCCAACTGGCGGAGCGGTTCGACATCGCCCCCGGTGAAGACCGACAGGAGCTTCGTCGTGAGGAACTTCAACGGGTAGACGTAGAAGATCACCGTGAACAGCAGGACGCAGTTCAGGAATACCGCCCACGCATCGTCCATGCCGTAACGCCTGAAGAACAGGTTGTGCTGGTACCAGATCCAGCACACCATGGCGAACATCAGGGCGAATGGCACGAATCCGCGCACCTGTTGTCGCAGGGCCTCCAACGTATCGGGCACTTCGAGTGATACGACCAGCAGGGTCAACGCGAATCCGAACACCGCGTCACTGAAGCCCTCCAGGCGTGTCACCTCCTTCCGGCCGGAGCCGACGGTGGAGGGCATCCGTTGCGCGCCTGGCCTGGAATCGCGGCCTGCGGAGACGGTCACCGGTGTGCCTCCCCAAGCGCCTCGAACGCGCGTCGAACGTCGGCGACTCCGTACCCGAACTGTTCTTCGGGCAGCGAACCACCCGCGGCGGTGCGTAGCGCTGCGTATGGGCCCAACGTGAAGAAGGCGGCTGAACTCGCCAGCCAGATCGCGACTGCGCCCAGGGCCGTCCGACCGGACACCGACCTCGCGCGCAACATCTACTGCTGCTTCCGGACGCGGATGTCCACCGTGCGGAACGGCGGTCCGCCGTTCACCGATACGTCGGTCGTCTCTACCCAAGCGCCGTCGTTTCCCAACGCCATCACGTTCTTGACGGATGCCGGGCCGGAGGTGAAACCCCATTCGAATCCGCGGTCGCTGACCACGAACGGCGCGTCCAGGTAGTTACCCTCGTTGTACGCCCGGATACGGTACGTACTCGTGCGTTCGTCGAACGAGATCGTGGCGAGCGCGTTGAATTCAATGGCGCCGGAGTCCTGGTTGCGACCGGTCCCCTCGACCAGTAGCACCAGTCCACCAAGCCTGTACTCGACCACCTCCGTCTGGCGGAGGCGACGGGGCGTTCCTGGGCCGGTGACCACCGAGGCGTCCCCCGTCCAGGTACCCACCAGGAACGCGAGTCTCTTCATGGCATCGCGCTGCGCATCCGGATTGGCGCGCGATTGCGCCGACGCGTCGGGAACCAGGGCAGCGCACAGCAGGAACATGGCGAGGGGCTTTGTCGTCATGACACGATAGCCTAGCGCGGCCGCGAACGGCTGTCTTGAACGAAAGTGACGCCTGGGGAGAATGGCCGATGGTCTACGAGGAGTACGCCCCCGCGCCGGAGGCGCGTGCTACGGTCTCGTCGTTCTGGCGTTTCGAACTCGAGGCGTTCGACGGCGACCTGGTCGAGCATGTGGTGCCACCCGACGGCACGGCGTCGGTGACCGTCGCGCTCGAGCGAGGCGCGCCGCCGCGCGCGGTCGTGGTGGGGCCGCGGTTGGTGGCCCTTCGCGTGCCGATCAGGCGCGGTGTGCGGTATGTCGGGATCCGGTGCGCGCCGGCGGGCGGCACGCGCGCGCTCCTCGGCGTATCGCCGGGGGAACTCCGCGACTGCGTGACGCCGCTGGTGGCACTCTCGGCGTCACGAGCCGCCGATGTGGCCACGACGTTGTCGCCAGACGCCGATGTCACCACCTTGGTGCGGGGCCTCCAGCGGCTGGCGTCGCACTGGCTCCGTGACGCGCCTCCCCCCGACCCCGTCGTGGCGGCGATGGTGGGGCGGGTGCTGGCCGCCGGCGGCGATCTGCCCATGGCGGCGCTCGGCGAGAACCTCGGCGTGGGCTACCGCCAATGCCTGCGCCGATTCACGTCGGCCGTCGGATTGTTGCCGAAGGAGTTCGCGCGCCTGGTGCGCATTCGCGAGGTGTGTGCGCGCGCCATCCAGCCCAGGCCGCCACGATGGGCGGACGCGGCGAGCGACGCCGGGTTTGCGGATCAGGCACACCTGTCCCGGGAGTTCCGCGACGTTTTCGGCTGGCCGCCTTCGCTCGTACGCGAGTACCTTGCCCGCATCGAACACATCCTTGACCCGGACCTCGGAACGCCGCCGGGCGGACCGACGTGAGGTCGCGCCATCAGTGCTGCCCTCCAGGCGTGGCCGTCAGCCAGTGCCGCCACAGGGCTGCGGCCCCGCCGCGGTCCGGGCCGATCCACCGTGGCCGCTCGGCGAGGTACCGCGTGTAGATCGGAGCCGCAGCTTCGCGCAACCCGCGCTCAGCATCGGACGGTGGGGTCCCGGCCGGAACCGCGAAGACGAACGACGAGAGTTCAGGCGGGCCGCCAGCTCTCGCGGGGAATCGCGTGAACGTGTCGATCCTTCGGAAATCCCGGGCGACCAGCTTGCCGGTCGCGTCACCTTCGCTGCCGGCCTGCACGAAGAAGTCCACGGCCTCCTCAGGGTAACCGTACAGATATCCGTAACCGCGCCAGCGGTCCAGTCGACTGGCATGCTCCACCGCCGAGACCACTTCGAACGGGTGAGCGGAAGGCGAGACACCGAGGCGATTGAAGAACGCCTCGTACCGCCGGACCGTCGCGGCGACGGCACCGCGGTGGGCGACCACCAGTTCGGTGACCCGCAGCGTCCGACCATCGTCGGTCTTCTGCGGGTCGGCGAACGTGTGGACGAAGATGACGATGTCGCCGCAACCGAGCGCCCGGGTCGTGCGCCGCCGCTGGTCGAGTTGCGCGAGCGCCACCTGGTCGACGTCCGGCGCGACGCGAACCGACAGCGCCTGGCCGCTCGACACCGGCTTCAGGCCTCCCGCCAGCGTGTAGAGCCCTTCGCTGTCACTCAGCGTGAGGAGCAGCCCTTCGGCGACCTGCCTGTCCTGCGTATCCAGGGAATCGACGGCAAAACACGGGGCTGCCGATCCGGCCGGCAGCGCGGACCGCGCGGGTCCTCGCGCGGCACATGCCGCTGCCGACAGGCCGAGAGGAATCACCAGCAGCAGCGTGAGGGAACGGACGAGACGGCTCATGGCGTCGTCTACCCGCGATACGGATGGACCCACGGCGCCCGGTACTCGCGTTTCAACAACCTGGCCGCGCCGGGGTGGTCGACGATCTGCTGCGTGCCTGCATCCCAGGTGATGCGGCTGCCCGTGTCGTAGGCGATCATGGCGAGTTTCACGGCGGTCGTGGACGTGACGCCCTCAGCGATGGGGCAGCCGGGCTGACGCCGGGTCCGGACCGCTTCGAGGAACTCGGCCATGCAGAGCATGCCCGTGTCCGCCCTCGCGTCGTTGACCGTGCGTTCGGCGGACTTGCCTTTCGGGATGACGATCCAGCGGTTCTCTGTCACCACGATCGTCTCCTTCTCGCCAAAGAAGGTGATGGCGTTCGAGACCTCCGGCGAGTACTCCTCTGCTCCCCACGCCCTGTGGCGCCACGTCAGCGGGCAGGACGGGAACTCGAAGTGCGCCGTCAGCACGTCGGGCGTGGTGATGGTGCCGCGAAGCGCGTACAGGCCGCCCGTGGCGGCCACCGATGTCGGCATCCCTTCGCCGAGTATCATGCGCGCCGCGTCGATCAGGTGGATGCCCCAGTCCACCATGTGGCCGTGGCCGGTGGTCTTCTCGAGCCGCCAGTTCATGTGACCGACCTGGAGGCTGTAGGGGATGAGCGGCGCGGGCCCGCACCAGAGGTCCCAGTCGAGCGACGCCGGCGGCGGCACCGGCGTCGGGTCCTTGGTCTGCGCCGTGTAGTTGATGGTGGCCTCCGCGCACACGATCTTTCCGGCCCGGCCGTCGCGAAGGTACTGCCGAACGGCCTGGAACGCCGGGCTCTGGCGGCGCTGGAATCCCACCTGCACGATCCGCCCGCTTCGCGTGACGGCATCGGCCATCGCCCGGCACTCCCGGATGTCGTAGGCGAGGGGTTTTTCACAGTAGGCGTCGAGGCCGTGTCCGACGACGTCGATGAGCTGCAGGGCGTGCCAGTGGGGAGGGGAGGCGATGATGACCGCGTCGAGGCCCGGCATCGCGAGCAGATCGCGATGGTGCTTGAAGGTGCGCGGGCGAGCCGGCTGCAGCTTCGCGATCGTGTCGGCGGCTTTGGCCAGGTGCTCCGAGTCGACGTCGCAGATACCGGTGACTTCGACGTTGCCGACTTTGAACGCCGCGTTGACATCGACCAGCCCGTACCAGCCGCAGCCGATGAGCCCGAGCTTGAGTGGACGGCCGGTGTTGGCCGCTGGCGGCACCGGCGTGGGGGCCGCCCCCTGTCCGGCGTTGGCCGACAGGCGGGACGTTCCAACCGAGGCGGCCCCGATGGTGGCCGCGCGAAGAAATGATCGTCGGGTCAGTGGATTCACGGCAGGCTCCTCGTGCGGAATCCTACGTGCTGGGGCGCACGGCCGCAAGCGGGTTGCGGTGTTCGTCACTCACGGGCATCCACGTCCTGCACGGTTTTCAGCGTGATGTCCTGAAACCTCAGCACACGCATGCCGTGATGGTCGCGCAGGAACTCGTCCGCGTCGGCCTGGCTGGCGAACGGCACGAACTCGCGGCCCATCGGGCCGAGGACATCCGAGCCGACGACATAGTAGGCCTGCCTGGCGTCGATGCGTCGCAGGTCGTAGAACTCGGTCACGGCCATCGTGACGACATCGCCGGTGGTCCGCCCCGCGGCGTACTTGGGGAGTTGATGGAGATAGAACAGCAGGTCCTTGGCGCCGTCGAAATGAGCTACGGTCCCGTCCTTCCAGACGACCGTGGCGATCCAGTGCGGGTACTTCGCGACGAACATGCCGCAGACAGGGCACCGATCGGCAGGCGTCGGCGCCGGGACGGTGACCGCCTTCGCCACGGGCGGCGCGGCGGCCTGCGGCGACGCGACGCACCAGGCAGAGATCCACACCAGCATCGCGAGCATCACTTGGCCGGGTCCTTTCCCGCTCGCTTCAGCCGTTCCGCGTTCGTCTTGAGATACCGCGAGACCGACTCCGCCACGTCCGCGTACGCTGCGCTCAGCGTCGTGTCGAAGTCCGCCGTCTCGCCCCCATGGGCCGCCATGGCGCGACCCGCGGCCTCCGCCGTGCTGTAGGCCACCTTGCTGCGCCTCGTCATCACGCCGCGGATGGAACTGCCGATCAGGTACGTCGCTTTCTCGGCATCCGTCAGCGGCAACGGGTCCGCCGCCAGGGCGTTGTCGCCGACCCAGAGGGCCTTCGGGACCTTGCCGAGATGGACCGAGAGACTGTTGACGGCGCACCGCAGCGAGCAGAGGGGATCGACGCTGTCGTCGCCGTAGTGAATCAACATGCGCGAGTGATGGAATCGGCGCCGGTCCATCCCGCAGTAGGTGCAGGACGGAAACTTCTCGATGTCGTTGACGTGCGGGGCGGGGTCGGGCCCCTTGAGCGCCGGGGCCTGCGGCGCCGGGGTCGCGGCACCTGGGGCCTGTGCGCCCAGGGCGTTGGCCAGCGTCGCGGGAGTTCCGACAGACAACCCAATGAGGCCGAGCGCTCGTCGACGTCGCATGTGGAAGTTCTCCTTGCCTGTCACCCGAACAACGTGACGTGAGATTTCGTGATCATGATACCCGCCACCACGGCCACGAGGGTGTACCCGAGAGTCGCCGCGGCGGCCCATCGCCGCTGGACGTCCGGCAGCACGGGCCGGAGTGCCGGCATTCGCGAGGCCAGGGCCGCGCAGCCCAGCCAGAGGCTGCTGGCGGCCCCGGCAAAGAGCGGGAGGTAGATCGCGTAACCCTGATGGCCGTACTCCGACTTCAGAAGGCAGAACGGGCAGTGGTGCAGGACATCGTCGTAGACGGCGGGGGACACGAACGAAATGACGCCCGCGATGGCCACGGGAAACGCGATGATGCCGAGTGTGGCGGCGACGGCGGCCGCGGCCGGGTTGTCGGCCCTCACGGATGCCCGGACGGACGCCGCGACGGACGCGGCAAGCACACCGAAGAAGAGCACGGCAGCCGGGCCCGGAGCGAGCGCCGCGACGTGCCCCGAGACGGACGGAGCCTCGGGTGCGAAGACGCGCGCGCAGCACGAGGTGATGACGTCGGGGCGGAGGTTCAGGAAGTACAGCCACTCGAGCACGCCCGAGACGAGCAGGACCACGGCCAGTTCGGCGACGAGTCCGAACTTCACGCGGGTGAGCGGCGACGCCGGGACGCGGGCGTCCAGCCGGTCCAGCGCGATCCAGCCGGCCGCCGCGAAGAACGCCACGGTCTGCGCCACGAGGGCGGGGAAGCCGTAGGCATTGGCATTCAGCGCGCCCACCCCGCACATCGCTCCCGAGATGTGTCCGGCGAGCCGATCGGCCGTGAACACGAAGATCGGGAGTGTGGCGGCCTGCAGAACGGCCACGAAGACGACGAGCGTCGAGACCAGGTGTGCGCGTTGTTCGAGCCGCACCTGGCGCGCGGTCGCCTCGGCGGGATCCCAGTGCCTGGCCAGACCAAAGGCGTACGGCACGACGGCCGCCGCGATGACCGCCTGCAGCGCGGATACCAGCGACAGCGCCAGGACGGACGGCTGCCACAGCATCTACCGGTCCTCGACGATCCGCCCGTCGTGCATCACGAGCGTGCGCTGGACAAGGCCGCAGGCGGTGATGACCGGATCGTGGCTGCTGAGCACGATCGTGCGGCCGTCGGCCGACAACGACTCGAGGATCGACAGGAACTCCAGGGTGAGCGAAGAGTCGAGGTTGGCGGTGGGTTCGTCCGCCAGCAGGATGGCCGGGGCGTTGATGAGCGCCCGCGCGATGGCGACACGCTGCTGCTCGCCACCCGACAGCCGCTCCACCCGGGTCGACGCGCGGTGCCCGACCTTCAGCCGACCGAGGAGATCCGATGCCCGCGCGCGCAGGGTCTGCCAGTCGTGCCCCACGGGATAGGCGGGCACCATGACGTTCTCGAGGGCCGACAGCCCTCGGATGAGATGCAAGTCCTGGAAGACGAATCCAAAGGTGGCGCGGCGCAGCGGCGTGAGGAATCGTTCGGGGTAGGCCGACACGTCCTGTCCGTCGAGGCGCACCCGCCCTTCGGTCGGGCGCGTCATGCCACCCATGACCGACAGCAACGTCGTCTTGCCCGAGCCGCTCGGACCGGAGAGGACCGCCAGTTGGCCGGGCGGCAACGTGAGATCGATCCCGTTGAGCGCCCAGACCTCAGTCGGCAACCCGTGGTTGAACGCCTTCCGAACGCCGGCGAGCGCGATCGTGCTCATCCGCGTATCACCGAGTCGGGTTCTGTGACCGCCGCGCGCCACACGGGCACGATAATGGCCGCCGTATACGGCACCACGGTCAACAGGCACAACGTGGCGACGTGCAGCGCATCGGCGGCCGGCGTGAGCGGGATTCGGGGGCGCGCGGCCGTCCAACCGCGCAGCGCCGTGTCGAACGGGCCCTCGGGCACGTAGAACACGAAGACGTAGGCGGCCAGGTATCCGAGCGCGAAGGCCGCGACCGACAGGGCGGAGCCCTCCCACAGCTTCATCCTGATGACGTCCCCGGTGTCCCAGCCGACAGCCTTCAGGATCGCGATTTCACGCGCTTCGTCGGCCGACAGCCCCGAGGCCCGGTCGAACGCGAACAACGCGAAGGCCCCGACGACACTCAGGAAGAACGCGAGCAGCAGTCCCTCACGCCAGTCGAAGACCGACGCGTACGTCCTGACCACATCGTCACGGACGATGGTGCGGGCATCCGGGAGCTTCGCGGCGACCTTCGCGGCGACGTTGCGATGTTCGGCCGGGTTGGCGACCGACAGGGCGATGTCGGTGTAGAAGCCCTCCGGGTGGCCCACGAGGGCCTTGAAGTCCGCCGCGTTCAGCAGGATCAGATCGGCCGTCAGGACCTCGGACTCCTCGGGCAGGATCTCCGCAACGGTCCACGTCATCACGTCGCCGCCCGTCGTCACCAGCGCCAGGCGTGTTCCCGTCGTCAACGCGCGGCCCCGCGCGAAAGCCGCGCCCACCCGCACCGTCCCGCCCGGCACGGGCCGGCCGCTGCCAGCGGGTGGCACCATGACGGTGCACGTGGCGCGGAGCACCGGGTCGTAGTAGTAGCCCCAGAGCCGGCCCTCGATGGTCTGCACGCCTCGGAGCCCGGCGAGGGCATCGACGTACGATTCGGGCACCGGTGCGTAACGCCCGGCCAACGTGCGCTGGACGATTACGGACGGCGCCCGGTCGAGCACCATCGCGGCTTCGTGCCGCACGGCCTGGGCGTAGAGGACGACGGCGGACATCACGGCGACGACGGACGCGTAGACCAGCAGGAGGAGGGCGGTCCTCGCGCGCCGCCGCCCCACGGAGGCGAACGCGTAGTCAGCGAGCGATCGCTGACGGTTGAGCCACGTTCGCATCGGGTGTCCTTCTCGTCACGGGCGGACGGACGACCGCGCCGCTCCTGGAATGGTCGAACGCCCCGGGGAAGTCCTGCGTGCTCCCGAGGGCGTCGGTCTGGCTCAGATGGCGCGTGGTCGGGGCCTCTCCGAAGAGACACACGTCAGTCAGGCGAAGCGAACGAGCGAGTTCACGATTGCGGTCGAGACGCGCGGCGTCCCGGTGGCGGAGGCGCGCGCCGTCGGCGCAGGTGGCCGCCATCGCGCCGGCGAGCAGCGCCAGCACGAGCAGTACCCGGTCGGATCGTCTCGGCGGCGTGAAACGTCGCATGGTTGCCGGCCCCCAGTCTACTTCGTTCCAGGAGCCTCGAGTACCTGCCCGTCGGCGACCAGTCGCGCGCGCAGGACGTCGTACGGGACATCCTGCGCGGCGAGGCCGCGGTCGATGGCGATGACCGCGGCCGTTGCCGCCGATTGGCCCAGGATCATGAAGACCGGCTCCATCCGGATCGACCCGTACGCGATATGGGAACTCGACACGGCAACGGGCACGAGCAGGTTTGTGACCTGGCCCCGTTTCGGCACCAGTGACCCGTACGAGATCTGATACGGCCCGTTCGTCGTCACGCCGATGTCACCTTCGTTCTGGACGAAGCCGTCGGGTGTGACGTATCGCTGCGTGTTGTGCGAGTCGATGCCGTACGAACCCATGCCCACCGGTTCGGGCGTTGGCCGCTTCTTGAGCAGTTCGTGTTCGGTCATCACGAAGCGCCCGACCATGCGCCGCGCCTCGCGCACGTAGATCTGGTGCGGCCAGTGCGCGGTGTTGACGAACTCGTCCTTCGCCAGGCCCCACGCCGACATCGCGGTGCGCACGTCGTCCGGCACGCGCGGATCGTGGGCGACGAAATACAGCCAGCCCTGCTGGTAGTCGATGTGCTCCTGGATGATGGCGCGCCGGCGTGCGTAGGTCGCGTCGGGATAGTCGTAGTTGCGGCCGATGTTGTCGGAGCTGAACGGGCCGTGGTTGTTGGTGTCGGTCTTTCCGTTGGGAATCGGGTCGAACTTGTCGAACGTCTCGCGCCAGCCCGCGGCGAAGACGCGCAGGAGCAGTTCGTACTGCGCCGGGTCGTACCGTTCGGGCTTCGGGAATGGAATCCTGTTCTCCGGCACACGCGTCAGGCAGAGACGGAAACAGTACGCCTGCAGCCGCGTGTCCGCCGAGCCGTAGGGGCCGGGCGGGTCGGCGCTGATGCGGGGAAGCAGGCCGCTGGATGGAACGCCGGGAACACGGTAGGGCGACACGGGCACCGGCAGGACGCCGAAGTGGTGGCGATGATGCAGGACGCCGGTCTGGACCCCGGCCCACTGCTCGCCGTACGTGGCCATCGCCTCGCGGCCCACGTGGTAGTCCACGCCGGCCGCCGCCATCAGATCGCCCTCGTAGGTCGCGTCGATGAACACCCGCGCCGTGAAGGTCCGGCCGTCGAGCGTCGAGAGCGACTGGAGGCGTCCGTCGCTCGTGCGCACGCCTTTCTCGCGGTCGAGCCAGGCGTTGCGGACGACCGGAATCCCGAGTTCCGCCACCCAGTCCTCGTAGATCCGCTCGGCCACGTGCGGCTCGAAGATCCACATCGCGCGCGCCGATTCGTCGATCGCTGCCGTGTCCTGGCCCTTGTTGCCATACGCCTCGCGCGTCTGCCAGCGCCACGCCTCGGGCCGCTGATAGTGCTGCCACACCCGATGGTAGAACTCGCGTGAGAGCCCGCCGATGACGCGTTTGTCGCCGGAGTCGGTCCAGCCCAGTCCGCCCGCGGTCAGCCCGCCCAGGTGTGTCTCCGGGCACACCATCGTGACGGACTTGCCCATCGTCTTCGTCTGGATCGCCGCGGCGAGGCCTCCGGACGTACACCCGTAGACGACGACGTCCGCGCGGGCAGCGGGACGGGCCGACTGCGCGTGGGCGGTGTGGCGACTCGACGCGACGCCGCCGGCGCAGGCCAGCGCGGTGATGATCACGGCGGTCAGCGAGACGTCTGCGCGGATTCTCACGGAGCACTCCTCCGGTCTTCGGCGGGGCAGGTTCCGCAGGAGTCTACCGCAACCACGGGGTGGAAGGTCCCCCGGCCCTGCAGACGGCGCAGGCGGCGAACCTCGCTCGCCGATCGCGCGTTAATGGTGTAGCCCTCGTTACAGGAGCAAGGACATGTCCAGGGTGTGGCTGTGTGTGCTGAGTCTGTTCGCGGTTCTGGCCGGGATGGCTGCGACGGATCGGGTCGATTCGCTCGTCCGCACCGAGATGGACAACCGTCACATTCCTGGCGTCGCGCTGGCCGTTGTCAGGGACGGCCGCGTCGTGAAGCGCGGCGCGTACGGCCTGGCGAACGTGGAACTGCAGGCGCCGGTCACGCCGCGCACCGTGTTCCAGATCCAGTCCATCACGAAGACGTTCGTGTCGGCCGGGGTGCTGATGCTCGCGCAGGCCGGCGACCTGGCGATTGACGACCCGATCGGTCAGCACCTCGCCGATGTGCCTGCGGCGTGGACGGGGATCACGATCCGCCACCTCCTCGCGCACACGTCGGGCCTCAAGGACTACGTGAACGATCCGGTGGCCGACCTGCGGCGTGACGCGACCGAAGACGACGTATTCAAGGCCACCGTCGGCCGCCCACTGAACTTCGCGCCAGGAGAGAAGTACGCGTACAGCAACGTCAACTACCTGCTGCTCGCGATGATCATCCGCGCGCGCACGGGCCACTCCTACGGCGAGTTCCTGCAGACGCGCATCTTCGACCCGCTCGGCATGCGCGAGACGCGGATCATGAGCCACTCGGACGTCGTGTCGAATCGGGCGGACGGGTACCTCTGGCAGCGTCGCGGCCTCCGCAACGGGGACTTCATCTCGGGCCAGGTGCTGGGACAGGCGTGGGGCGGCCTCCTCTCGACGGCGGAAGACATGGCGAAGTGGGCGGCCGCGGTCGACGGCGGGGCCCTGCTGCCGAAGGCGCTGTGGCAGCAGGCCTGGACACCGCCGACGCTCGGTGACGGACGTACCTCGAGCTACGGCCTGGGGTGGGCGATCGAACCGGTCAACGGCCGTCGCGGTGTCGGCCACGGCGGCGGGCACGTGACAGGATTCTCCAGCCACTTGATCATCTACCCGGACGACCATCTCGCCGTGGTGATCCTCAGCAACTCGTCCAACTCGCGCGTGGCCTCCATGGCCCGGAAGATTGCCGGAATGTTCGTACCCGCGCTGGCCGTGAAGACCGAGCCGGCCATCCCGGATGCCGATCCCGCGGTGCCGGCGATCCTGAGGGACTGCCTGGCGCGAGCGGCGAGCGGAGGCCTGGCCGAGACGCAGTTCACCCCGGAGCTCTGGAAGATCGTGGAACCGGCCCGCGCGATCCTCGAAGAACGGCTGAGCGACCTCGGCGCCGTCCGAACGCTCGAGCTGCTGTCGCAGAAGACGAACGGCGGGAAACGGGTCTTCCGCTACCGGGCGATCGCCGCGCGAGGCACGATCGTCGTGACGCTGGGCCTCGAGGGGACGCGCGTTGCTGAGTTGAGGATGGCCGACGAGTAGGTCGGCTGCCATCGTCCTCTGGTAGGATGACCGCCATGAGGCGATTCATCCTGACGGTTGCGTGCCTGGCCCCTCTTCTGACCGGACTCATCTTCGCGCAGGGCGGGGACCAGATTCTCGACGGAATTGGCGAGACGTCCGTCGTGGCTCGCTACCCGCTCAACGGCAACGTCGAGGACGCCTCGCGGAATCAGTTCCACGCGATGCTGCGAGGGGAGGGGGCGGTCTTCGCAGAAGACGCGCGTTTCGGGCGTGCGCTCGAACTGGCGGGTACCGGCAGTCACGTCCAGCTGCCGCCGCAGGCGCTGAGCGGCGAAGACACGGTCACCGTGACCGCGTGGCTCTTCCTGCCGACGGGGGCGGCCGGTCCAGTCTTCGACTTCGGCAAGGACGCCTCGAGCCGCCTCTTTGCTACCGTCAGTGCGGCCAGCGGGTTCACGGCCGGCTACGTGTCAGGAGCCGCGAACGGCGCAACCCCGCCGAAGGCGGTGCCCGTCAATCAGTGGATGCACGTCGCCGTCGTCCTCGACCCTGCGGCGCGAGTCCTGACGGCGTTCGTGGATGGTGCGAAGGCCGGCCAGATCGCCAGCGTCGGCGTCAATGCCGCGCAGTTGATCGGGCAGGGCGCCTCGGCGGCGAACCAGTTGTTCCTCGGGAAGAGCGGCGACGGCAGTGGTGTGACATTCCACGGACGCCTGCGTGACGTCCGGATCTTCCGCGTGGCGCTGACCGACGCGCAGATCGCGACGATCCACTCGGCGGTGCGGAGGGGCGGTTCTGGCGGGGGCCGCGCCGTGCCCGCCACGATTGTCTCGACGGCCGCGATCCCGAAGACGTCGCCCCTCGCGGCCACGCTCGACACGGTGCCCGACGTCCAGGTGACGACCGTCGTCGGACAACTCCCGCGGCTGCCGCGCGAGATCCCAGCCGTCTACCGCGGCGGCGCCAGGGGCCCGTTGGTCCGCGTGATTTGGCCGGCGCCGAAGGACGCCACCGGGGTGGCCGCGCCGGGTACGTATACCGTGACGGGGAAGATCCCGGGTACCACCTTCGAGCCAAAGGCCACCGTGACCGTCAAGGCGGCGGTCGCTGCGGCCGCGCCGGTGCGCACCCTCGAGCCCTTCCCGCTCGGGCGCGTCGTGCTGACGCCGGACACGAAGGGGCGTCCGACGCCGTTCATCAAGAACCGCGACACGTTCACCTCGGCCCTGGCCGCGACGAATCCTGACAACTTCCTCTACAACTTCCGGGAAACGTTCGGGCAGCCGCAGCCGCCCGGGACGGTGGCGCTCGGAGGGTGGGACAGCCAGACGACGCGGCTGCGAGGCCACGCGAGCGGCCACTACCTGTCGGCCATCGCGCAGGCGTACGCCAGTACCACCTACGACGCCGCGCTGCAGGCGAACTTCCGGCAGAAGATGGACTACCTGATCGACACGTTGTACGACTTGTCGCAGAAGTCGGGCCGCCCCGCGACCTTAGGCGGGCCGTCCACCGCGGATCCGACCCAGGTGCCGCCGGGACCCGGCCGCCCGGGTTACGACTCGAATCTGCGTGCCGGTGCGATTCGCACGGACTACTGGAACTGGGGCCGCGGCTTCATCAGCGCCTACCCGCCCGACCAGTTCATCATGCTCGAGAAGGGCGCCACCTACGGGACGCAGGACACCCAGATCTGGGCGCCCTACTACACCCTGCACAAGATTCTCGCGGGCCTGCTCGACTGCTACGAGGTGGGTGGGAACCGCAAAGCGCTGGAGATCGCGCAGGGGATGGGCGCGTGGGTGTACGCGAGGCTGATGGCCGTGCCGGCCGAGACACGCACCAGCATGTGGGGCCGCTACATCGCCGGCGAATACGGCGGCATGAACGAAGTCATGGCGCGGCTGTCCAGACTGACGCGAGACCGGCAGTTCCTGGAGTGCGCCAGGTTGTTCGACAACACCACGGTGTTCTACGGCAACGCCAACCACGAGCACGGCCTGGCGGCCAACGTCGACACCATTCGCGGCAAACACGCCAACCAGCACATTCCCCAGATCACCGGCGCGCTCGAGGAGTTCCGGGGTACCGGCGATCGTTCGTACTACCGGATCGCGGACAACTTCTGGGATATCGCGACCAACGGCTACATGTACGCGATTGGCGGCGTGGCCGGCGCGCGCGTGCCGAACAATGCCGAGTGTTTCACGGTCGAGCCCGACTCGCTCTGGGAGAACGGCTTCGCCAGCGGCGGGCAGAACGAAACGTGCTGCACGTACAACCTGCTCAAGCTCGATCGCCAGCTCTTCATGTACGACCAGACCGCCAAGTTCATGGATCATTACGAACTCGGCCTCTACAACCATATCCTCGCGTCGGTTGCCGAAGAGGACGCGGGCAACACGTATCACGTGCCGCTCAATCCCGGGGCCCGGAAACAGTTTGGGAATGCGGACATGAGCGGCTTCACCTGCTGCAACGGCACGGCGCTCGAGAGCCAGACCAAGCTGCAGGATTCCATCTACTTCCGGAGCGCCGATGACAAGGCACTCTACGTGAATCTCTTTGTCCCGTCCGTGCTGGACTGGGCGGAGCGGAAGGCCAGGGTGACGCAGCAGACCGACTTCCCGTACGCGGACACGACGAGGCTCGTGATCGACGGGCGTGGATCGTTCGACCTGAAGATCCGGGTGCCTCGATGGGCGACGAAGGGGTTTGCGGTCAGCATCAACGGCCGCCCGCAGGCCGTGAAGCCCCAGCCAGGCAGCTATCTCACGCTCCGGCGGACCTGGCGGCCGAACGACACCGTCGAAATCCGGATGCCGTTCCAGTTCTACCTGGCGCCTGTCATGGATCAGCCAAATGTCGCGAGCGTCTTCTATGGGCCGGTGCTGCTCGCGGCAGAGGAGTCCGCCCCGCGCACGGACTGGCGTCCGCTGACGCTCGACGCGCGGGATCCGGGACGTTCGTTCGCCGGCGATCCGGCCACGCTGCGGTTTGCCGCCGGCGGCATCGTCTTCAAGCCGTTTTTCGAATCGTACGAACGTTATTCGGTGTACTTGAACGTCACACTGAAGTAGCGAACCTGGGACGCTTCAGGGCTGAAATCGCTTACACTT
>CAZJRM010000049.1:0-26238 GCA_964547975.1 uncultured Vicinamibacterales bacterium
TGTAGTCGATGAACAGCTGCGCGTCGTAGTTGTGCGCCTTGATCTCGTCGAGGATCGGCGCCGATCGGGCCACGGCCTGCCGGAAGCGGGACGGATCCACCTGCACGCCGCGCGCGCGGCAGAACCGCTCGTATCCCTCACCCTGGAGACCGGGGCCCGGGTAGATCAGCGTGAAATCGACATCGAAGAAGACGGCGCGCGCGGGACACGTCACCACCCGCCCATTATAGCGACCGGCCCCCGGCTGCCGTGTGCCGTATACTCGTACCGGAGGCTTCACATGTCAGGTCATCGGCGGATGGCCCTGTGCCTGGCGCTCGCCGTGGCACTCGCCGTCCCGATCGAGGCCGGGTCGAGGGCCACGCTGGTGCTCGTCTCCGGCGAACGCGTGCGCGGCGAACTCACCGGCATGAGCGGCGGCCAGCTCTTGCTGCGCGACGGCGGCGGCGAACGGCGCCTCCCGCTGTCGTCGGTCGCCGTCATCGATTTCATCGGCGGCGGCCAGGGCATCCCGGGGTCGGACGTCGCCAGGATGGAGGACGGCCGCCACCTGGTGGTCCAGCGCGGCGGCGATTATTTCCACGGCCAGATCACGGAGATGCGGAGCGATACGCCGCTGCGTCTCGCGTTTTCGACGCCGGACGGGCGGATTGAACTGACGGCCGACGAGATCGGCCGGGTGTACCTGCAACGATGGGACGGCATGCCGGGTCGATAGGAGCCGGACAGGGGAGGAACGGATGATGAACCGACGACTGGTGGTGATGGCCGCGACGGCGGCACTCGTGGTGGCGACGGCCTGGCCGGCGATGGCGCAAGGCGCACGCGCCACGCTGATTCTGAAATCCGGGCAGCGCGTGAACGGCACGCTGGTCGACATGGGCGGCTCGGGGCTGACCATGACCGACGGCGGCCGGGAGACAACCGTGCCGATGGGCGACGTCGCCGTGATCGACTTCGTCGGCGGGGGCCAGGGCATCCCCACGACCGAGACCTCCAAGATCGATCCGTCACGCCACCTGGTCTTCAAACGCGGCGGCGCGTCGTTCTACGGGCGCCTCGTCGACATGACCGGCAATCCCCTGGTGCTCGTCTTCGACACCAGCGACGGCCGCCAGCAGGTCAGCACCGGCGAAGCCGGCCGCGTCTATCTGGCGCGCTGGGACGGCATGCCCACGGGCGGCGGCGGTGGCGGTGGCGGCGAACAGCCGACGACCAAACCCTCCGTCCCGTCGGGCGGCGTCGCCGTACCGGCCAACGTGCGATGGGTCGACACCGGCATCCAGGTGCGGGCGGGGCAGATGGTCACGTTCAGCGCGTCCGGCGAAGTGACGCTCAGCGGGGACAACAACGATACGGCCGGACCGGCCGGCGCCGCCAACGGCCGCGTCGCCGAGCGTGGGGCCCAGATGCCAGGCACGGCGGCCGGTGCCCTGGTGGGCCGGGTGGGCAATTCCATGGCTTTCGGCATCGGAAACCAGACCCAGGCCCTGCGGATGCCTGGTGCGGGGTCGCTCTTCCTGGCCGTCAACGACATCAACAGCGCCGACAACCGTGGCGAGTACCGGGTCCGCATCGACGTCGGCCGGTAGGGGGAACGCGCCGTCGTGGGGGCTGGATTCAGCCAGCCCGGTCACGTCCGGCTGACTCGTCCCGAGCATGGTCGAGGGACGCCGGACGCCACGGAGCCGCTGAACGACCGACGGGCCCGGCGGCACGCCGCCGGGCCCGTCGTGTTTGTGGCCGGGCGCCGGTGCCCGGTAGAATATGAGATTCATCATGGCTGACTGGAAAGACACGCTCAATCTGCCCAAGACCGGGTTCCCGATGAAGGCCAACCTGCAGGCCACCGAGCCGCAGATGCTGGCGCACTGGGAATCCACCGCGCTCTACCAGACGCTTCGCGAGCAGCGCCGCGGACGGGATGTCTTCATCCTGCACGACGGCCCGCCCTACGCGAACGGTGACATTCATCTCGGCACGGCGCTCAACAAGATCCTGAAGGACCTCGTCGTGCGCTCGCGCTCGATGATGGGTTTCGACGCGCCGTACATCCCGGGCTGGGACTGCCACGGCCTGCCGATCGAGCTGAAGGTCATCCGTGAACTCGGGCCGAAGCGCGCCGCGATGAGCGTGGCCGATCTGCGCCGCGCGTGCCGCGAGTACGCGACGCGGTTCGTGGACATCCAGCGATCGCAGTTCAAGCGCCTCGGCGTGATGGGCGACTGGGCGGACCCGTACCTCACGATGGATTACCGCTACCAGGCGGCCATCGTGCGCGCGCTCGGGAAGTTCGTCGAGCGCGACATGGTCTACAAGGGCAAGAAGCCGGTGCACTGGTGCATCCACTGCCGCACCGCACTGGCCGAAGCCGAAGTCGAGTACGAAGACCACACCTCGCCGTCGATCTACGTCGAGTTCCAGTTGTCGGCCGCCGGCGCGGCGAGACTCGCCGAACGGGTGCCCGAACTGGCCGGCCGCCCGGTCTCGGCCCTCATCTGGACGACGACGCCCTGGACCATTCCGTCGAACCTCGCACTGGCGTTCCATCCCGAGGCCATCTACGGCGCGTACCCGGTGGGCGACCGGCTCGTCCTCGTCGCGGAAGCGCTGGCTGACACGCTCACGAGCGCGATCGGGAAAACGTTTGCCGACCCGGTCGTGCGCGTCCCCGGTTCGGTGTTCGAACACCTCGCGTTCACGCACCCGCTCTACGCCCGCGACTCGGTGGGCGTGCTGGCGGACTACGTGACGCTCGACACCGGCACGGGCGTGGTGCACACGGCCCCGGGTCACGGCTCGGACGACTTCCACACCGGGCTGAAGTACGGCCTCGAGGTCTACGCGCCGGTCGGCCCCGACGGACGGTACCTGGACCAGGTCGAGCGTTTTGCGGGCACGACCGTGTTCGACGCGAACCCGAAGGTCGAGGCCGCGCTGCTCGACGCCGGCCGCCTGTGGAAACGCGAATCGTTCGCCCATTCGTATCCGCATTGCTGGCGCTGCCATCACCCGGTCATCTTCCTGGCCACCTCGCAGTGGTTCATCGGGATGGACCACACCGGCCTGCGCGCCCGCGCCATCGCCGAAGCCGACGGTGTGCAGTGGTTCCCGGCGTGGGGCGGCGAGCGGATGAAGAACATGTACCAGTCGCGGCCCGACTGGTGCATCTCGCGCCAGCGGTCGTGGGGCGTGCCCATCCCGGCGGTCACCTGCACCTCGTGCGGAACCGCCACGCTGACGACCGCCCTCGTCGAACGCGCGGCGGCCGCCTTCGAGAAGGACGGCGCCGAAGTCTGGTACGAACGTCCGGTCACCGAGTTCCTGCCGGAGGGTTTCACCTGCCCGTCGTGTCACGGCGCGTCGTTCGAGCGGGAGCAGGACATTCTCGACGTGTGGTTCGACTCGGGATCGAGCCACGAAGCGGTGCTCGCGGTGCATCCCGAACTGCGCTGGCCGGCCGACCTCTACCTCGAGGGCAACGACCAGTACCGCGGCTGGTTCCAGAGCTCGATGCTGGTCGCGCTCGGCACGCGCGATCACGCGCCCTACCGCCAGGTCGTCACCCACGGCATGGTCGTCACCGAGGAGGGCAAGAAGATGTCCAAGTCCCTCGGCAACGACGTCCCGCCGGAGCGCGTGATCAAGGAAAGCGGCGCCGAGATCCTGCGCCTCTGGGTCGCGAGCGTGGACTATCGGGAAGAAGTGCGTTTCGGCCCCGAGATCCTCGCACGCGTCATCGAGGCGTACCGCAAGCTGCGCAACACGCTGCGCATCCTCGCGGCCAACCTCGCTGACTTCCATCCGGCCACCGACATGGTGCCGCCGCAGTACATGGAAGAAGTCGATCGGTATGCGATGGCGCGCTACGGCGTCTTCGCACAGACCGTGATCGCCGCCTACGAGGCGTACGACTACTCGGCGATCTTCCAGGCGCTGAACACCTTCGTCGCCGTCGACCTGAGCGCGTTCTACGTGGACGTGTCGAAAGACCGGACGTATACGCTCGCACCGACGTCGCGCGAGCGGCGGTCGGCCCAGACGGCGATGTTCGCGATGGCCGACGGCCTCGCGCGCCTCATCGCGCCCATCCTGCCCGTGCTTGCCGACGAATACTGGCAGCACCTGCCCGGCAGGACTGCGGCGTCGGTACACCTCGCCGAGTTCCCGAAGCAGGTGCACCTCTTCGTGGACGAGCCGCTGATGGAGCGGTGGGGGCGGCTGCTCAAGCTGCGCGCCGCCGTGAACGCCGAACTCGAGAAACTGCGCCAGGCCAAGACCATCGGCCAGTCACTCGAAGCCGCCGTGCGCCTGCGGCCGGCGGGCGGCCTCGCGGATCTGATCGCGCAATACCGCGACACGCTGCCGGCGCTGTTCATCGTGTCGCAGGTCGAGGTCGTCTCTGACGCACCCGCGGACGGCGGCAGCGTCTACGCGGAAACCGACGACAGCACGGTCCACATCGCCACGGCGCACGCCGACGGCACGAAGTGTGACCGGTGCTGGCGATGGGTACCCGAGGTCGCGACGTCGCCAGGCCACGAAGGCGTATGCCCGCGTTGCGAACAGGCGCTCACGGCCATGGGGCGATGAGCGACGAACCGCGGGCTGTCCCGGCGCCCGACTCACCCGCGTCCGCCGACGCGCCGGTGCCGGCGTCCGCCGGGACCCGGTCGTGGCGATTCGAGCCGTGGCTCGTGGCCGCCGTCATCGCGCTCGACCAGGGCACCAAGGCGCTGGTCCGGACGTACCTGCCGCTGCACGACAGCTACCCGGTCGTCGCCGGGTTCCTGAACCTGACGCACGTGCAGAACACCGGCGCCGCCTTCGGGCTGCTCAACGACGTCGATTTCCCCTACAAGACGCTCGTCGTCGCGGCATTTGCCGCGGCGGCCCTCGTCGGCATCGCGATCTTCGCGTCGACGCTGGGCCGGCACGAGGTCCTGGCCCGGACCGGGCTGGCGCTCATCCTGGGCGGCGCGGCGGGCAACCTGATCGATCGCGTGACGGCCGGGGCGGTCGTCGACTTCATCGACGTGATCTTCGGCTCCTGGCACTTCTGGGCGTTCAACGTCGCTGACGCCGCCATCACCGTCGGCGTGTGCGCCATGTTCCTCGATATGTTCGGACTCGGTAGACATGTATCCCAAGCTGCTTGAACTCGGGCCGTTCACCGTCTACAGCTACGGCGTCCTGCTCGCGGCCGCCTACCTGCTGGCGCTCTACCTGGCGGTGCGGCGGGCGCGCGCCCGCGGCATCGACGGCGACCGCGTGCTCGACATGGGCATCTACATCATCATCTCGGCCCTGGTCGGGGCCAAGCTGCTGCTGCTCATCGTCGACTTCGACGTGTTCCGCAAGAACCCCGCGGAGCTCTGGACGCTCGCGCGGTCCGGCGGCGTGTTCTACGGGGGGCTGATCGTCGCCACCGCGGTCGGCATCTGGTTCGCGCGCAGACATCGCCTGCCGATGTGGCGGACCGCCGACGCCTGCGCGCCGGCCATCGCCCTGGGCCACGTCGTCGGCCGTATGGGCTGCCTGCTCGCGGGCTGCTGCTGGGGCCGCCCGACCGAACTCCCGTGGGGCATCACGTTTACGAACCTGTTCGCGGCCTCGAACGTCGGCACGCCGCTCCACGTCGCGCTCCACCCGACGCAACTCTACGACGCGGCCGCCGAGTTGCTCATTCTGCTGTTCCTGACGGGCACCGAGCGCAAGGGCAAGCCGTTTGCCGGCCGCACCTTCTGGCTGTACATGCTGCTCTACGCGGCGTCGCGCTTCACGATCGAGTTCTTCCGCGGCGACCCTCGCGGCATGATGAGCGGATTCGCCACCTCGCAGCTCATCGCGCTCGCGCTCGCGCCTCTGGCCCTGGTGATGCTCGTCGTGCTCGGCCGGCGCGGTGAACCCGCGTTCGTCGCCATCCCGGACGAGGCCGTTGCCACCCGGCCGAAGAAACGCCGCCGGTAGTCGCCCGAGCACGGACCATGGACCGATTCGAGCTGACCGTCGACGACGAACACGCAGGCCTGCGCCTCGACCACTTTCTCGTCGCGCACGTCGGCGGGCAGTCCCGTTCGCAGATTCAGCGCCTCATCAAGGACGGCCGGGTCCTGGTCGGGGGCACGCCGTCGAAGGCCAACTACGCCGTCCGCGTCGCCGATGTCATCGGCGTCGACATCCCTGATCCGGCGCCGGCTTCGCCGATCCCCGAAAACCTTCCGATCGAGATCCTGTTCGAAGACCCCGCCATCCTCGTGGTCAACAAGCCGGCCGGCATGGTCGTGCACCCGGCGCCGGGTCACGCGGAGGGGACGCTCGTCAATGCCCTGCTCCACCACGTCGATGACCTGAGCGGCGTCGGCGGTGAACTCCGGCCCGGAATCGTGCACCGCCTCGACCGGGGGACATCGGGCGTGATGGTGGTCGCCAAGCACGACGAGGCGCACCGCGAATTGTCCCGACAGTTCCACGATCGCGAGGTCGAAAAGGAATACGCCGCGATGGTGTGGGGCGAAGTCCAGCAGGGACGGCGCATCGAGGCCGATATCGGCCGCGATCCCAACGACCGGAAGAAGATGTCGGCGCGCTCGCGGCGGGCCCGCTCGGCGGTGACCCGCGTCACGAAGTCCACGTTCATGCGGGGTGTGTCGTTCCTGCACGTGGCCATCTACACGGGGCGCACGCACCAGATTCGTGTGCACCTCAGCGCGATCGGCCACCCCATCGTCGGCGACTCGGTCTACGGGGGGATCCGGCCGCGCGTGCCGGGCCACCTGCGGCCGATCCTGCGGCTCGATCGGCCCTTCCTGCACGCGATGCGGCTCGCGTTTACGCACCCGATCGAGACCGGCCGCCGCATGGAGTTCGTGGCCCCGCTGCCCGAGGACCTCCAGTCCGTCCTCGATGACGTCGCCGCCAGGCTCGCCCTTGAAGACCAGGATCAGTCGTTGCCCTAACCCCGCGTGGGGGAAACCCCGTCCGGCCCCTTCAAGTTCCGACGCGCCGTGCCGATTAGTTGGTCGACGAAGGTCGGAGTGCCGCTGTGTCCAACGAAGTCATCGAGCTCGCCCTCAACCAACAGCACGAAACGCGCCGCGCGCACGTACTCCTGTCGCTCGCCGATCAGTTGCTGTTCCTGATCGGGCAGCACGTGCCCGACACCACCGAGAAGAAGGCGGCCGTGATCCGGCAGCGGATCGACGGCTGGAGGTCAGCGCTCCAGCAGGAGACGAATCCGTTCGAACTCGCGTCGTTGTCCCGGCAGATTGTCCAGGACTGCGAAGCCATGCTGAACCGCCTGCGGGCCGAGGCCGCGGACCGTGAAGCCGAGTTTGCGGACCTCGTGAACACGTTGAAGGACGTGGTCGACGCGGTCCGGGGCAACGCCTCGAAGTTCGACAGCGAGATGCAACGCTCGGCGCTGGCGATGGAGAAGATCGTCGACCTGCAGGACATCCGCGAACTCAAGCGGGCACTCGTGCGCGAAATCACCGTGATGCGGTCGACCCTGGCGGAACGCCAGCGCGCCGAGGCGAGGACGACCGAACGCCTCGCGCGCCAGGTCACCACGCTCGAAGAGAGCCTCAGGAAGGCCAAGGCGGAGGCGGCCACCGACGCGTTGACGGGCGTGCCCAATCGCGGAGGCTTCGACAACGCCCTCCGCGACTGGCTCGGCAAGGGCCGGCCGTTCACACTCGGCATGATCGACCTCGACGACTTCAAGCAGGTCAACGACACGCACGGCCACCAGGTCGGCGACCGCGTGCTCATCGCCGCGACTCAGCTCCTGACCGACGCCATGGAACAGGGTGAATTCGTCGCCCGCTACGGCGGCGAGGAGTTCGCCTTTCTGATGACGTCGACCTCCGCGGCCAAGGCCAAGAGCCGGCTCCTCGGCGTCCTGGAACGGATCGCGCCGTCCTACGAATACGAAGTCGGCGGCCAGAAGCGGTTCGTCACCTTCACGTTCAGCGGCGGAGTCACCGAGTACGCCAGCGGCGACACGGTCGAGTCGATCGTCAAGCGGGCGGACGAGGCGCTGTACGACGCCAAGCGCCGCGGCAAGGCGCGCGTCGAGATCAAGACGCGAAGTTTCCTTCGCGCGCTCGTGAGCTAGTCGCGACGCTCACCGGTGTTGGCGTGGGGCAGGCCGTCAGCCTGCCCTTCCACGCAGGGCTGACGAGTCCGGAGCGCCGTCGAAGGAAGCCCTGCTCCACACGTCACGCGGTCACGACTTCAGTCCCAGCATGCGCCGCCCGACCGCCGTCGCCAGCGCTCCCGCGCCGAACCGTTCCGCGAACATCTTTCCATAGAGCCGGCCCACGTCCCTGGGTGGCTCCTCGGCACCGGCTTTCTCGATGAGCCGCATGGCTCCCGTCGGGCAGGTCGTGACGCACAGGGCGCAGCCAATGCAGCGTTCCACCGCCACCCGGGCGGGGCCATCAGCCATCGACACCGCGTCCATCTGGCAACGCGTCTCGCACACCCCGCACGACGTGCACTCGTCGGCCGCAACGGCCGCGCTGTAGTTGGCGGCGAAGAAGTCGGCCGGACGCGGCATCTTCCTGGCCGTGGTCAGCACGCCGCAGCAGCAGCCGCAGCACGTGCAGATGAACATCGGATCCTGGGTATTCTGCGGTTCCACCACCAGCCCGTCGCGATCGGCCCGATCGAGGAACTCGAGCACCTCTTCGCGTGAAATGGGCCGGCCGTCGCCGCGGGCCACCATCGCGCGGGCCGCTCCGCCGAGGGTGAGGCAGTGTTCACGATGGTCCGTCTGGCGGCACGGCTGCCCCAGCAGGTCCTTGCCCTGCTGGCAGATGCAGTTCATCACGGCAAACGGGCCTTTGGAGGCCCGTACGATCGCGCGGATGTCGTCGTAGCGCCCGACGGTGCGTTCGACGGGGATGACGGCGTTGACCGGCACCGTGCGCATCTGGGGCGTGCGGCGGCTGTGGAGCGCATTGCCGAACGCCTCGTCCGCGTATTGCTCGACCTCGCGCTGCAAGTCGGCGGTCAGACGATTGACCTGTGCCTCGTAGAATCCGACGACAAACACCGTCTTCCCGTACAACACGCGTTTCCCCATTCGTACACGCTGCAGGAGACCGCGTGTGGCCATGCTGTCGAGCTGTTCGACGAACGCCGCCGGGTCCGTGGCCGCGCCCATCCGTCGCCGAATCGTTGCGGCGCTCTCGGGGATGACGCTCAGGCAGAGGGTGAGGCGCGCTTCGTCTGGCGAGTACAGCCGTTCCAGGATGCGCAGTTCGACGCCGGATTCGGTGGCCGGAAACGGGACCGGCATCCGATCGAGGTGTTGCTGAAGGGCACGATACAGGGCGTCGCCCTCGAGGGGCACGATGGTCATGCCTCAGCCTGTCTCGGGACGGCCGTACTGTCAACGTCCCAGTCGTGCCATCATAGGCGCCCATGACCGACCGATTCGTGACGGCCGACGGGGTGTCCCTGCGCACGCGCGTCGCGCGGCCTTCCGGCGAACCAGTCGCCCGGGTCGCGATGCTCCACGGCATCGGCGACCAGGTGGACGGCCTGCCGTACGTGCTGGCGAGCCGCGCCCTGGCGGCCCGCGGCTTCCTCGTGCAGCGGATGGAGTTGAGGGGCCACGGCCTCTCGGGCGGTCCGCGCGCGTACGTGCGCGACTGGGACGACTACCGGCGGGACCTGGCGCAGTTCCTTGACGCGGTCGACTCCGCCACGGCGGCCCTGCCGCTGTTCCTGGTCGGCGTCAGCATGGGTGGGCTCCTCGTCACCAACTACGGCCTGCATCACCCCGAGCGGTTGCGCGGGATCGTGGCCGTCGCGCCGGCGCTCGGCGACACGGGCGGCTCGCCGCTGTTGCGGGCCTTGCTCCCCGTGCTGGCGAGGGTCGCGCCGCGCATGCGGCTCGATCCCAAACTCGACCTGGCGAAGCTGACGAGGGATCCCGTCCTGCTGCAGTCCTACGTCACCGACGACCCCCTGTATCAGACCCGGGTGACGCCAAGCCTCGGGGCGCAACTGCTGGCGACGATCGCGGAGACGCGGCGGCGTGCGGCGGAGTTCATGGTGCCGCTGCTCGTGCAGCACGGCACGGCTGACACGGTGACGTCGCCGACGGGGAGTCGTGAGTTCTGCGAGCGCGCGGGGTCGGAGGACAAGACGTATCGCGCGTACGAGGGCGGATACCACAACCTCTTCGTCGACACCTGTCGCGAAGCGGTGTACGGGGAAATGGCGTCCTGGATGGAGGCGCGGACCCCGCCGGCCTAGGGGAGGCCCCGTCGCGTGCCTCTAGAGGACGATCAGCCGCACCGAGGGCGGCAGCGCGCGGTACAGCGACTCAGCGTCCTTGGGCTTCAGGACCAGGCGGAGACGTACCGCATCCTCGCGGCTGCCGAACGCCGCCGCGTAGGCATCGTGCCACCTGGTGCTCCACGCGGCTTTGAATTTCGCCCATCGCCCGAGGCTGGCGTCCGCCTCCCGCGGTCGGATCTCTACAGACCGGCCGGCGTCGAACCGGATGAGATACCGGGACGGCACGGGATAGAGCTCTTCGGCTGTGGGCGGGATCGGGGGGACCTTGGCCTCCGTCTCGCCTTTGCCGGGTTCGGGGCCCTGCATCACCAGCCGGTCGATCTGCCGGGGCGGCTCCAGGGTCCCCTTGGCCCAGGCCACGCCCTCCCAGGCATTCGCGATCGCCCGGCCGAACCACGACACCCGGGGCCGTCCGACTTGTGCGCCCAGCACCTGATACCGCTGCAGTTCCGCTCCGCGCAGCATGAGCGCCAGGTCCGACGCCTTCGTGTCGTAGACCAGATAGAACTCGCGGCTCGCGGCGAGATCGACCTGGATCTGCAGGAGCGCAGTCGAACGCTGGAGGCTGGCCAGCTCGGACGGGGCGCCAGCCTGCGGGGCGGCCGGTGTCGAACAGGCGACGACAGCCGCGCCCAACGCCGCCAACGCGAGAACGGCACAGGTGCGTCTGAGAGACGGGGCGGTCATTCGCGGTGTCATAGGCGCTCAGTAGATGTAGATGCGCGTACCGATCCGGGTGTTGGCCCACACCTTCCGCAGATCGTCGCGACCGACGCGGATGCAGCCGTGCGACACGGCTCGCCCGAGCAGCCGTTCGTACAGGGTGCCGTGAATCATGAACCCGTTTCCGAAGTAGAGCGCGTATTCGCCCAGCGATCCGTAATCGAGGCGCTCCGCCGGGTTCTTCGGGATCGCTTCGCCTTCCTCGACGAACGCCCAGTCGGGTTTCTTCCAGACGGGGTTCTCGGTGCGCGACAGGACTTCAAACTGGCCTCGAGGCGTATCGAACACCCATTCGCGCTTCTTGCCGCCGGTCTCCTTCAGCACCATGCCCGAACCCGCCGAGCAGACGGCCTCGAGCATCGTCTCGTCGTCTTTCTTCAGGTAGAGCCGGTTATGGGTCTGGTCGATGACAATGTAGACACCGCGCGGGGCGGCGGACTTGAGGCGGGCGCGCAGCGCGCTCTCTCGCGTGCGCAGCCTGGCGACAGCTTGTTTGGCGGCGCGCTCGTCGCGAGGCGCGTCGGGTGTCACGCGGGGCGGGGACGGCGTGAACGTCTCGTAACGGTAGCCGGTGCCGGCAAACAGCGTCCCGAGCGTCAGCAGGACGACGGCTGACGCCAGGGCCCACGCCAGCCTCGGACGGGCGACACGCGAGGCTCGCCCCGGGGTCGGCCCGGGAGGCCGGGGCGGCCTGATCGACCGCAGTTCAGTGCGGGGCGTCCTGGGGGCGTTCCCGTTGCTGGCCGCCGAGTTCGGCGATGGCTCCATAGTTGTCGCTCCCGACAATCGTCACGGGCGTGCCCACGGCAACGCGGTTGAACAGTTCGTCCATCTCCGCGTTGGTGATCGCCACGCACCCCTTGGTCCAGTCACGCCCGCGGCCACCTTCGCCGTGGATTTCGATGAGACCGCCAATCGTCGCCGACGCCGGCACGTCTCCCGCGCGTTTGGCCCGCGAGAACTCCGTACGGTCGGTGGCGTTGGGGTAGTCCAAGAGCAGCGCCTTGTAGTATACGGACTGGCCGCTCGACTTGCGTGCCGTGATCCGATAGCGCCCCTCGGGCGTCGCGCCGTCGCCGGAGTGCGACTTGTCCGAGATCCAGTTGAACCCGAGGTCCACCTTGTACGTGCGGACGGGCACGCCCTTGTGGAACAGGGTCAGCGTGTGGGCTTCCTTGGCCACGATGATGGCGGCCCGCCCTTCGCGGCGGGACCACGCGATCGTCTCGTCGCGCCACTGCTGCCAGCGCGCGATGGTCTCGGCATCGGCGTAACGCGCCGCGACTTCGGCCGCATGGGAACGGACCTGCCCGGCCAGGCCGATGGCCGCCTTGGCGCGGACCGTCGCCGTGCTGAAGTCCCCGTGGCGCGCGTAGACCTCGGCTTCGGTGAGCACGGTGTGCGCACGGGCGAGCACGGCGCGTCGGCTGGACCCGAGGTGGATCCGGGCCGCCAGCGCGTTGCTTGCGGCGACGGCGTCCCGCGCCTCCGCCAGGAGGGCGGTGGTCGCGGCGGCGGCGGCGGTGCGGCGCTGCCCCGACAGCCTGGCGGCCAGAGTGGCGTGACGTTCGGCCATCGAATAGAGGCCGGTCACGCGCGACTCGTCCGGCAGCGGCCACCACCGCGTCTCTTCGACGCGCTGGGCGGTCACGCCCTCGGCGAGCCCCCGCTCGGCCGCGAACAACTCGCTCGGCGCCCAGGTCATCGCGTCGGCGGTCCGCGCGGACTTCACGGCCGCGCGGCAGCGATCGGCGGCCAGGCGAATCCGCTCGTCACGCCGGCCTCCGAACCACGCGAGCGTCGCGTAGATGGCGACGAGCGCCCCGACAACAATGAGGGCCGCGCGCCAGACTCGCGGCGCGCGGCCCTCGAACCCTCGCAATCGCAAGGTTACTTCTTCTTCGCCGCCATCGCCGCTTCGACAGCGGTCTTGACGGAGGTGCACGCGGTCTTCGCCGCTTCGGCCTTCGCCTTGGCGTCGAGGAAGCGGCCGGCCGTCACGGCGCCTTCGGCCTCGGTGATCGAGGTCGCGGCGTTGGTCAGGTCGGTCTTCATGACTTCGATGTCAGCCGCGGAGCCCTTGCCCTTGGGCGCCTTGTCGAGCAGCGCCTGGGTGTCGGTCAACAGCGTCTTCACCTCGGCGATGGCCGCTTCGGCTTCGGCCTTGGCCTTGTCCTTGCCCGCCGCCGCGTCCGTCGTGGCCTTCTCGCCCGCAGCCTTGGCAGCCGCGGCCAGTTCCTTGGCCTTGGTGTAGGACGCGAACCACTTGCCCTCCTGTGCCTTCAACTCGGCGTCGAGGGCCGCCTGGGCGTCCTGAGCCGCCTTCAGCGAATCGGCCGCGTACTCACCGGCGGCAGCCGCCACGGCGGCGTCGATAGCCGTCTTCGCGGCATCGATGTCAGCCTTGGGAGCCGACGCGCATCCGGTCACGACGAGGGCCAGGCCGGCAGCCAGCGCCCACAGCTTCATTCCACGCATTGAATTAGTCCTCCTCTTGCGCTGCCCGGAACCCATCGCCCCGGTGCGCAACTATTTATTGTACCCTGTTCCGGCCGGACTGAACATCCCCCCACGCCGGGACTGCGAGCGCCCCGGAAAGGGGGCCTGGCCCCCTTTCGGAGCGACGGAAAGGGGGACAGGCCCCCTTTTCGGGAACGGAGCGCGATAAGCTGTCATCGGCAGCGAAGCCCGGACTTTCCGGGCCGAATCCGGACGACCATCCGGAAAAGGGGGCCTGGCCCCCTTTCGGGGCGACGGAAAGGGGGCCTGGCCCCCTTCTTCTCAGGAGGCAACGGTGCACGGGACACGCACATTCCAGCTGGTAGTCCTCGCCACGGCGCTGGCGGCACTCACCCCCCTCGCGCTGCCAGCCCAACCGGTCTCATCCTCCCACCCCGCGGTGCTCCCGCTCCGGGAGCAGGCTGCGGTCCATCACCGCTGGCTCGAACAGCGCCTCGACCACATCCTTCCCGAACTGATGCGCGCCGAGGGCCTCGACATGTGGGTGGTCATCTGCCGCGAGAACGCCGAAGACCCGGTCTTCTTCTCGCTCGTGCCGTTCACGTCGCTCTACGCCAGCCGCACCTCCATGCTCGTGTTCTTCGATCGCGGCACGCAGGGAGTCGAACGGCTCTCGGTCAGCCGGGCGGGCATTGGCACCCTCTACGCGAGCGCCTGGGATCCCGACAAGGTCGACCAGTGGACACGCCTGGCCCAGATCGTGGCCGAACGCCGCCCGACGAAGATCGGTATCAATGAATCCGAGACGTTCAACTACGGCGACGGCCTGTCCGCCACCATGAAGCGCAAGCTCATGGCGGCGCTTCCTGCCGACTACCGGGAACGCGTCGTCACCGCCGAACGCCTCGCCGTCCGCTGGCTCGAACGGCGTTCGCCGGACGAACTCGAGTTCTACCCGCACGCCGTCGCGCTGGCGCACTCGATCATCGCCGACGCGTTTTCGAACACGGTCATCACGCCGGGCGTCACGACGACCGACGATGTGGTGTGGTGGTTCAGGGAACGATCGCGCCAGCTCGGGCTCACGAACTGGTTCCACCCGACGGTCGATATCCAGCGCCCGAAAGACAGCCCGCACGGCGCGTCGAAGGTCATCCATCGCGGAGACCTCCTGCACTGCGACTTCGGCATCACCTACCTCGGACTCTGCACCGACACGCAACAGATGGCCTACGTGCTGAAGGATGGCGAGACTGATGCCCCCCAGGGCCTGCACGAGGCCTTCGCCCGGGGCAACCGCCTGCAGGACATTCACCTGTCGGAGATGCGGACCGGCCGGACGGGCAACCAGATTCTCGCCGCCGCCCTGGCGCGCGCCCGCGCGGAAGGCCTGCGATCGAGCGTCTACACCCACCCAATCGGGGTGCACGGACACGCGGCGGGCACACTCATCGGCATGTGGGACATGCAAGGAGGCGTGCCGGGGCCCGGCGACTTCCCCCTTTTCGAGGACACGGCCCACTCCATCGAGCTCAGTATCACCACTTCGGTCGCGGAGTGGGGCGGTATGGACGTCCGGATCCCGCTCGAACAGGACATCACCTTCACGAAGAACGGACCGCGCTGGCTCGATCGCCGGCAGACCCGGCTGCTGCTGGTCCGCTAGCGGGAACGAATCGGCCCCACGCAGCGTCGTGAAGAAGATGGCAGCCGTTTCTCGTTTCGGAATCGCGTCGTGGCTGCCCGGGTTCGCGCTGGCGGCCCTGCTGTGGGGGCCGGGAGTCTCCGCCCAGGCTCCGCCGTCCGTCAGCGGCCGGGTCATCGACGCTTACACCATGCGCCCGATCCCCGACGCCGCCGTGATCGCCGGCGATCTCCGCGCGACCACCAATCGCGATGGTCAGTTCGCTCTGGCGGTCCCCCGCGGACGCGTCCGGCTCTCGGTCAGCGCATCCGGATTCCTGCCCGACCAGGTCGACGTCACCGTCTCCGACCAGCCGGTCGCCGTCGAGGTACTGTTGCTCGACGAAGCGCAGTTCCGGGAAGAGGTCGTCGTCACGGCGGGCATGGCGCCGGCGGTGCCGTCGCCGTCAACCATCGACGTGAGCCCGCTCGAGGTCCGCAGCGTGGCGGGCGCCGGCGAGAACGTGTTCCGCACGCTGCACACGCTGCCCGGTGTCTCGGCCACGGAGGATTTCGGCAGCCGCCTCAGTGTTCGCGGCGGCGGTCCCGATCAGAATCTGACGATGATGGACGGGGTCGAGATCCACAACCCGTATCGCCTGTTCGGGCTGACGAGCGCCTTCAACCCGGAAACCGTCGAGAACTTCGAACTGCTCACCGGCGGATTCAGCGCCAAGTACGGCGACCGCCTGTCGTCCATCCTGATCATCGAAAACCGCCCCGGCGCCAAGCGCGAGTCCTTCGCCGGGTCCTCCGCGCTCTCCCTGACTGACGCCAACACCGTCGTCGAAGGCCGCCTGCCGGCGGCCATGGACGGGTCCTGGCTCGTCACGGCCAGGCGCACGTACTACGACCTGATCGCGAATCGCATCACGGGGGAAGACCTGCCGACCTTCGCAGACCTCCAGACGCGGCTCGTGTGGGACCTTGCTCCAGGGCGGCGCCTCGCGGTCTCGGGCATCCGGAGCCGCGAGCGTACCGACGCGCAGTTCGATTCGTCGAACTCCGATTCGTCCATCGGCCTCGGCAACCGCTCGGCCAACGACCTGGCCTCGGTGTCGTACTCATCGTTGATCGGGACTTCGGCGTCGATGAAGACCACCGCGGCCTGGTACCACTACCGCGACGCGCTCGATGCGGCCGGTGACCTCCGCGACGACTCGGCACGCTCCAACGCGCCCGGCGATGAGGCGTTCGGCCGCGTGAACCTGGCCTTCAACCGGACGCTGGGTATCCGGGACGCGTCGTTCCGTCACGAGGTCGCTGTACACGCCCGGCGCCACCACATCGAGTTCGGCGCCGATCTGCACGCGCTCGACACACGCGTCAACTGGGACATTGCCGGCGACCGCAACGTCAACCAGGCGAACGGCTCGAGCGTGCAGGGCGGCACGGCCCTGCCCTCGCAGCTCGACTCCCGCCGCCGGTCGTGGCGCGGGGCCGGATGGCTGCTCGACCGGATCGAACTGGGGAACAGGCTCAGCGTCGAACCCGGTGTCCGGGTCGACTGGAACGACTTCAACGGGGAAACGGTCGTCTCGCCAAGGGTTGCGGCGGTCCTCACGCCTGGCGGCGGACTCACGGTCAGGGCCGCGACGGGGTTGTTCACGCAGAGCCCAGGCAACGAGAAACTGCTGCAGTCCGACTACTTCGTCGACCTGACCGCCACCGGGCGTTCGTCGCTGAAGAGTGAACGGGCGCTGCACGGACTCGTTTCGGTGGAGCGGGCGTTCGCGTCGGGCCTGGTGGCTCGCGTCGAGGGTTACTACAAGTCGTTCGATCGGCTCATCGTGGGCCGGCTCGAGACGGCCGAGGAGACGAAGGCCCGCGTGGCGCTCTACGATTTCCCGGTCGAACTCGCGCCGAGCGTGCCGACCGCCGCGCAGGTGACGAGCCAGCCCGTCAACGGCGCGACGGGCCGGGCCTACGGAGTCGACCTGTACCTGGCGCTTCGCCCCACCCGTGCCTCGCAGCGGCTGTCGGGCTGGGCCTCGTACACGCTGGGCAGAGCCACGCTGGACAACTACGGGCGGACCTACGCGTTCGACTACGACCGCCGGCACGCGCTGAGCGTGGTGAGCAGTTACCGTGTGACGTCGTGGTTCGACGTCGCCGCCACGCTCCGTGTGGCGTCGGGCTTCCCGTATACCCCGATCCGCGGCCTGCGTGTCGCCGCCGACGCCGAGTACGACGCCGCGGGCGCAGCCGTGCGTTACGTGCCCGACCGCGACGCCGGCGGGTTGTATCGCTGGACCACCGACCCGGGCAGCGCCGCCACGCTCAACAGCGCCACTCTTCCGGTCTTCGCGCGGGTGGACGTGCGGGCGACGTTCCGGCCCGGGTGGGCGAACCGCCGCTGGCAGTTCTACGCGGAAGTCATCAACGCGCTCAATCGCGAGAACGCCGGCGCGTTGTCCCCGGTGCTGGAGTACAACCCGTCGGGCAGCCAGCCGACGCTCTCGTTCGAACGTCGCGGCGGATTCCCGCTGCTGCCCTCGATCGGCGTGCGCGTGCAGTTCTAGCCGGGTGCCGGAGCCTACCGGCTCCGCGTGTAGATGTGGTGCACGGCCATCTGGCCGGGCATGTCGCCTCCGTCGATTCGCAGCACGAGCACGAGCGTCGAGCGATCGACGGACGTGATGAACGTGCGCGTCACCTTCGGGCCGTCCTGGATGCGCTCCTCGACGGTGAACGAGGAGCCGTTCCACCGGGCGCGGCTCTTGATCACACCGTCGCCGGTCAAGCGCTCCTGCTCCTGGTTGTCCGCGACCCACTTGATGGCCCGGCCGTCGCCGCTCGTGACCAGGATCGCCTGGCCGTCCTGGACGATGGTCAGGCGATCGGCGGCGGACAGCAGGTCTTTCGTGATGCGATTCGATCGCCTGGCTTCATCGGGATCGCGACGGCCGCCGAACCCGCCAGGCATGCCACCGCCCATGCCGCCAGGCATCCCGCCGCCCATGCCACCGCCTCGACCGCCGCCGCCCGGGGGCATGCCACCGCGAGCGCCGTCTCCGCGCCCCATGCCCTGGTCGGTGCGGTCGCTCAAGTCCTTGTCGAGCACCCACACGCCCACGAGGGCCTGCCCGTCGCCGATGCCACCCTTGTCCTGCGCCCGAAGCGTGGCGGCGGTCCCCACCGCGAACACGCCAAGGGCGGCGACCACCACGAGTATCCGTCTCATAGGTTCCTTTCCTGCGTCATCCCATTCTGACGCCGGGCCGCAGGCAAAGTCGGGACGGAAGTGTGAAAGAAGTGTGGCAGGTCACCGGACGACGGTCTTGACCTCGAATTCGGGAGGATGCTCGAGGTGCTTCTTGACCGCGCACTGGTCCGCCGCCCGCACCAGCGCGTCGTAGTACTTCTCGGGGAACTCCGCCGGCACTTCGATATCCAGGGAGATCTTCCCGACCATGCCGGGCTTCGTCCCGCTGCCCTCGAGACGCTGGACGATCCGGATCCCGTCGGTCGACAGGCCCCGCTGCTTGCAGAAGCTCAGGACGTAGATGCCCGCGCACGTCCCGATCGACGCCAGAAACAGGGTGAACGGGGCCGGCGCCGAGCCGTCACCTCCGGCCTTGACGGGCTGGTCGGTCTGAATGGTGAAGGGACCGGTCTGCGCGTCGACGCGGAGATTCCCGGGAAACGTGACGGTCAATTCCATGATGTCCTCCACCAGACAGATACAGAACCCGGGCTCGAGGTGACAGCGGCATCGCGTGACCGGGGCGTTGACGAATCCAGTATGCTGTCCGGACCGTGGATGTGACCGCCGATCTCACCCTCGTCATCGTGGCCGGCCTCATCGGAGGCCTGGTCGCGCGGCGACTCGGGCAACCCCTCGTGCTGGGCTACCTCCTCGCCGGCGTGGCCATCGGGCCGCACACCGGAGGCCTGCTGACGGTCGGCGATCCGGGCAACATGGAACGCCTGGCCGACGTCGGCGTCACCTTGCTGCTATTCGGCCTCGGCCTCGAACTGTCGCTGAAGGACCTGGCTCCTGTCCGGCGCGTGGCGCTCATGGGCACCCCCATCCAGCTGGCGGTCACTGCCGCGTTCGCGGGCGTGTTCGGCACGCTCCTCGGTTTCGAATGGCGGGCGGCCGTATGGTTCGGCGCGCTCGTCTCGCTCTCGAGCACCCTCGTGGTCCTGAAGGCCCTGCAGTCGCAGGGCCGGATGGGGACGTTGTCAAGCCGCGTGATGCTGGGCATGCTCGTCGCGCAGGACCTCGCGTTCATCCCGCTCGTCATCGTGCTGCCGCAGATTGGCCGTCACCAGGTGGATCTCGGCGCAGCCGCGGCCGCTACCGTCAAGGCGCTGGCCTTCCTGGCCCTGCTCATCGTCGCCGGCACCCGGGTGTTCCCGCGAGGGATCGAGTGGGCGGCGCGTTCCGGGTCGAGGGAGCTGTTCCTGCTCCTCACCCTGGCGCTGGCGCTCGGGATCGGCTACGGGGCGCACGCGCTCGGCATGTCGGCTGCGGTCGGCGCCTTTGCCGCGGGACTCGTCCTGAGCGAGTCGGACTACAGCCACCAGGCGCTGTCGGACATCATTCCGCTTCGGGACGTCTTCGGCGTGCTGTTCTTCGCCTCGGTGGGCATGCTGCTGGACCTGGCGTGGATCCGCGAACACGCCGGGCTCGTCGCCCTCACGATTCTCACCATCTCGGCGGGCAAGGCGGCCGTCTTCTACGGCATCACCCGAACCTTCGGTTACCACAACGTTGTCCCGCTCGCCAGCGCCCTCGCATTGTTCCAGGTCGGCGAGTTCTCGTTCGTGCTCGCGCGCATGGGCGTGGGCGCGGGGGTCATTTCCGCCGACCTCTACGCCCTCATCCTCAGTTCCGCCGTCGTGACGATGATTCTCACGCCCATCGTGTCGGGCGTCACGCCGAGGGTGTACACGTGGATCGGGAAGCGGCGCCCTCGAGACCCGATCCAGACCATCAACCTCCCTCGCGCGTTCGTCTCCGGGCACGTCGTCGTGGCCGGCGCCGGCCGTGTTGGGGGACACATCGCCGCCGTGCTGCACGAGCTCGGGCAGCCCTTCATCCTCGTCGAGCTGGACCACTTCCGCTTCGCCCACCTGCGCGATCGCGGATGGCCGATCGTCTACGGCGACGTCGAGCGGCCCGCCGTCCTGCACGCGACGGGCATCGAACGCGCGACGCTGCTGCTCGTGACGGTACCATCCGAATCCGTGGCGGCGGCCGCCATCGCCGCCGCGCGTATCGCCAATCCCTCGATCCCGGTCATCGCGCGCGCGGAACTGACAGAGGCCATGCACCGGCTGCGCGCGGCGGGCATCGGCGAGGTCGTCGTCCCGAGCGTGGAAGCCAGTCTCGAGATGACCCGGCAAGCCCTGCTCCACCTGGGGCTGGCGGGTCCCGACGTCGCCGCGATCACCGATCGGCTACGCGTCGAATCGTACGGCGCCGCCCGCCTGCCATGACCGGCGACACCGCGACCCGCCAGGCACGCCTCGAACAGCGCGTCTTCGAACTCTTCGAGGGACTGCTGCGCGCCGGCCCGGGAGACCCCGTCTCGACCCGGCGCGCGCTCGCACTGGTTCATCACCTGCCGACACGCGCGCGCGTGCTCGACGTCGGTTGCGGACCGGGCGCCGGATCCGCCGAACTCGCCGCGCTGACGGGCCAGAACGTCATCGCGCTCGATCGTCACGCGCCGTTTGTCGCGCGGGCCCGGCAGCAGGCCATCGACGCGGGATGCCGCGCCCGAGTGCATCCGGTCTGCGGGGACATGCGCGACCTGCCGTTCCCACCCGGGTCGTTCGATCTGATCTGGGCGGAGGGCTCGCTCTACAGCCTCGGCTTCGCGAACGGCGTGAAGGCGTGCGCCGACCTGCTGCGCCCCGGCGGATGCCTGGCCTGCAGCGAAGCCGTCTGGACCGCGGCCGATCCGCCGGACGCCATCCGGCGCTGGTGGGACGTCGAGTACGGCGACATCGGGCCGATCGACGCCAAGGCCGAGGTGATCCGCGCCGCCGGACTGACGATCCTCGGGCACTTCACCCTGCCACGCGACGCGTGGGCGCACCACTACTACGCGCCGATTCGCGCCCGGCTGGACGAACGGCGGCAGGCGTGGGCAGACGACGAGGCCGGCCTGGTGGTCATCAGGGCGTTCGAGACCGAGATCGCGATGCACGACCGCTTCGGAGACACCTACAGCTACGAGTTCTTCGTCGCGCGGCGGCATCACTCGACCAGCAGGAACGGCAACGTCCGCGACACGCCGTCGTGGAGCACCGCCATTTCAGCCGCGGCGCGGAGTGAGCGCGTGCCCACGAAAGCGCCGTGAAGCGTGAGGTCCCGGACTCGCCATTCCCGGTCCACGCGCACGCACACGTCAGCATCCTCGAAGATCCATCCGTCGCCGTCGGCGACGAGGCGCAGGTCGCGACCGCCTTCCCGGCGGTGTACCGCGGGGCCCTCGATCCGAAACGCGTTGCCGGCTTCGAGCACGAACAGGTCCCGGTCGAGGAACAGGCGCGGCTTGTCTGCGTAGGGCCGGCCCTGGTGGACGCAGAACGTCTGGCAGTTGTCGCACTCGTTGCAGAAGTCGTCGACGTGCAGGATCTGCCGGCGCTGGGTGATCTCGAACGTCTCGGTTCCAATCACGCGGCCGCGGCCGTCCTCGCACGCCAGCACCGGCAACGTCCAGCGCACCGGTTCCATCGTGATCGTGTAGTTGGCGCGATTCGGGCAGACCTCGACGCATTTGTCACACACGGTCGTGCACTGGACGCACCGCACGGCCTCGGCGCGCGCCTGGCCGGCCGACAACGTCTCCTCGACGAGCGCAAACCCGTCCCTGCGCACGATCGGCAGCATGGGCACGTCGACGCGTGGCACGCGGCGCGCCCGCTCCACCTTCACGACCGCCACCTCCTCGTCGGACAGGACCGGAGGGCGCGACGGCGGCTGGCGGAAGTCCACACCGAACTGACGGCAAATGGCTTCAGCGGCCCGGCGGCCGTCCGCGCAGGCCGCGATGATGCTCGCGGGCTCGACGACGACGTCCCCGCCGGCGTACACGCCCGCCGGGCCCGCGCCGCCCGTCGCGACGTCCACCGAGACGCCGCCGGAACGATGCCGCCTGATCCGGCTGCCGTCCAGGAACGCGAGATCGGGCTGCTGGCCGACGGCCACGATGACGCAGTCGCATGGCACGATGAACCGGCTGCCCGGCACCTCGACCGGCGATCGGCGGCCGTCCGGCCCGGGCTCCCCCAGGGCGGTCCTGACGCACGCGACACCGGTCACCCGTCCGGTCTCACGCAGGACCTCGACGGGCGCAACGAGTTCCACGAGGATATTGCCTTCGTCCAGCACGCCGTCGAGTTCTTCCGCGGCGGCCGGCATCTCGCGGCGCGTGCGGCGATACAGGACGGTCACCGGGGCGCCGGTGAGGCGCTGCGCGGTTCGCGCCGCGTCCATGGCGGTGTCTCCGCCGCCGATCACGACCGCGGTCCGCCCGAGGTCCACGCGCTCACCGCGCCGCGATCGATCGAGCAGGTGCAGGGCGGGAATCACGCCCGGACCGTCGACGCCGGGGATACGCAACGGCGCGTCCCGCTGGAAACCGACGGCCAGGTACACGGCGTGGAACCCGTCGGCAAGCAACGTCTCCGGGGGTGCGGCGACGGGCGAATTGAGCCGCAGCTCCACGCCGAGACCGAGGATGCGGTCGACATCGCGCTGGATGATTGCGTCCGGCAGGCGGAAGGGTGGCACGGCTCGCATCATGCCGCCCGGCACGTCCCTGGCCTCGAAGATGACCACGTCGATGCCGTTGAGCGCCAGAAACGCCGCGGCCGCGAGGCCCGAGGGCCCGCTGCCAATCACGGCCACGCGACGCCCGACACGCGCCGTGCGAGCGGCGAGGGCCTGCGGCCGGCCGCGTTCCTCCGCGGCGCGCTTCAACGCACGAATCGCGACGCTCGCCTCGTAGTCGTTCCGCGTGCACCGCGTTTCGCACAACCGCGTACACACGTATCCCGTCACCCCGGGGAGCGGATTGCGCGACAGGATGACCTCGAGCGCCCGGTCGTCGTCGCCCTGCGCGATGAGCCAGGCGTACTCGGGCACATCCTGATCGACCGCGCAGGCGTCCATGCAAGGGGCGACGACGCAGTCCCAGGCGCCCAGCGCGGTCGAGACCTTCGGCAGGCCGTGGGGGAAAGCGGCCTTCCGGTATCGGGGGTCGACCAGCGCCTCCGCGGCCAGGCGCTGGACGTTCATCACCCGGTCGGCCGCGAACGCCTCGAGGGTCCCTGCGCCGCGTTCGTGCATCGCGGCCTCGAGGTTCGCCAGCCACTGGGTGAGCCGACCATATCCGCCGGGCTTCAGCAGGTCCGTGCAGCCCGTCACCGGCAGCGCGCCGCACGACAGGATCCCGGCCACATTGTCGGCATCCGCCCCTCCGGAATACGACACGCGCAGCGCACCGTCGAAGTCCGCCAGCAGCCGCGCGAAGAGGTTCATCGTCACCGGGTAGAGCGCGCGGCCCGACATGTAGACGTCCTCGCCGGGGAGCCGGCCGGCGTGGTTGGACATGGCGAGGGTGTTGCTGAGCTTGACACCGAACGCCACTCGGCCGTCAGCGGCCGCACGCTGGAGCGTCCGGATGAGAGACACGGCGCGGTCGTACTGCAGGTCGTGCTCGAAGACCCGATCCGGGATCCGGACCTCCGCGAACCCGAGCCGCCCGTGCAGGATGTCGAACACACGGTCGCGGCCGAGCAGCGTGGGGTTGAGCTTCACGACCGTGTGCAGGCCGCGCGCCTCGATCAGGTGACGGGCGATCCGCTCGATGTCGTCGGGCGGGCAGCCGTGCATGGTCGATAAAGTGACGCTGCTGGTAATCCTCGGCGGGATGTCCACGTCGGCGAAGGCCGGGAACTCGCGCCGGATGACGTCCCGAATCCTGCCGAGCGGCTCGGACGCGTCGGCCATGACGTCCATGAACCGCGTCATCGACGGGCTGGTGATGCCCTCGAAGTCGTACCCCACGCTCATGTCGAAGATGACGCCGGGACCGGCGCCGTTCACCTCCGGCGTCCAGCCCAGCACCCGCGGAAGCAGGTGCACCAGCGCCCACGCGACGACGTATTCGTGGGCGGACTGCTCGAGCGTGAGTTCCTGCGACCACTCGACGTTGTACCCCTCATCGGTCATGTCGATGCAGGGCCGGGGGATGACGAGGCGATCGTGCTGCTGAACCGTCTTGAGCTCGATGAACCGGCCTCCGCACAGGAACGCGGAGACGATGTTCTGGCTCAGCTGCGTGTGCGGGCCAGCCGACGGCCCCACGGGCGTCGCGAGGCGGGCCCCGAACACGTCGGGCTCGACGCAGGGGGCGGCCTCGCGCGGCGTGAAGGACAGCCGGGCGTCGAGGTCGAAAATGGAGCGTCTGTGCGCGTACTCCAGGAGGATTCGGCGGAACTGCGTCGCAAACGGCTGGATCCGCATCACGTCGGACATGGCACGAGTACGCCACTAACGGCAGGAGCCCGTCAATCGGGAAGTGGCGGGCCTGGCCGGATCCGGATAGCCAGACCGGCACGAATGGGTAAAATCGCGCCCCATGTTCGACGCATTTGCGGGCGCCGACGGCGCCACGACCGCCCTGCTCGTCATCGGTCTGCTCGTGGCGTTCGGCTTCGAGTTCGTGAACGGCTTCCACGATACCGCCAACGCGGTGGCCACGGTGATCTACACGCGGTCGATGCGGCCGGGCGCCGCCGTCGCGTGGTCGGGTGTCTGGAACGCGCTCGGAGTGCTGCACGCGTCGACGGCGGGCCTCGTCGTGGCGTTCTCGATCGTGCATCTGCTGCCGGTGGACCTGCTCGTGGCGTCCGGGCGGGGCGCGGGCATCGCGATGGTCTTCTCGCTCCTGCTGGCGGCGGTCATCTGGAACCTCGGTACGTGGCTGTTCGGCCTGCCGGCCTCGAGCTCGCACGCGCTGATCGGATCGGTGCTCGGCGTCGGGCTGGCCGCGTCGTGGGGCACTCCGGCCGGCTTCGGCAGCGGCGTCAACTGGGCGAAGGCCGGCCAGGTCCTGCTGTCGCTCATCGTGAGCCCGTTCGTGGGGTTCGTCGCGGGCGCCATCCTGTTGCGACTGGGCAAGCAGGTGTTCCGGGCCAGGGAACTCCACGAGCCCGCCCGGGCAGACCGAACGCCTCCGCTCGGCGTACGCGCGCTGCTCGTGGGCGCGTGCACCGGTGTCAGCTTCGCCCATGGTTCGAACGACGGCCAGAAGGGGATCGGCCTCATCATGCTGATCCTGATTGGCGTGCTGCCCGCCGGCTTCGCGGTCAACCTCCACGGCGGCCCCGAGGCGGTCACGGTTGCCGTCCGTGCGATTGGCCAGATCGACCGCATCCTCGTGCGCGAGTCCCTCGCGGGACGCGACCACGTGGAGGCTGGCAACGCTGCCGGAGAGGCCCACGTGGACTGGGCTCACGTACGAGTGGCCCCGTTGGCCTTCTCGGGGCCGGTGGCCGATCTGCGGCGGGAACTCGATGCGTTGAGAGGCACGCTCGCCGGCTACGGAGACCTGAACAACGTCCCGCTGGCGGAGCGATGGCCGCTTCGCGTCGAGATTCTCCGGCTGCGGCAAGCCATCATCGACTTCGACGCCCACCACGCGAAGACGCTCCCGGCCGAGGTGCGCGCCGAACTGCAACGCGAGCGCCGGCACCTCGTGCGGCTGACCGAGTACGCGCCCACCTGGGTGCCCGTCGGCGTCGCGCTCGCCCTCGGCCTCGGGACGATGATTGGCTGGAAGCGGATCGTGGTTACCGTGGGCGAGAAGATCGGCGAGACGCCGATGAGCTACGCGCAGGGCACCTCGGCCCAACTGGTCACGGCAGGCACCATCCTCGCGGCCGACGTCGCGGGGGCCCCGGTCAGTACGACCCACATTCTCAGTTCCGCAATCGCCGGCAGCATGGCCGCGGGCGGGTCCGGGCTGCAGGCCTCGACGCTCCGCAACATCGCGCTGGCCTGGGTGCTGACGCTGCCGGCCAGCCTGT
>CAZJRM010000050.1:0-25948 GCA_964547975.1 uncultured Vicinamibacterales bacterium
CCTGCCTTGGGCGCAGGGGGTCGCTGGTTCGAATCCAGTCGCCCCGACCACTTTCTCATCGGGCACCGCGCGACGCCGGAAGGTCGTCCCGCCCTCCGGAAGCCCTCCGCTTGACCTGGGCGCCGCCTCGGGCGCATAGTCCACTGACACTCACAATCACGTGGGTCTCCCACCCCCAGGAGGGACACGTATGCCCAGAGTCGAGTGGAAGGACTTCGCCCGGCCGGACGAAGTTCGCACGTTCCCGCACGGCCGTATCGAGCTGCTTCACATCAATGGCGGCACTGTCGGGCGCATGACCCTCGAGCCGGGCTGGCGTTGGTCCGTCGACGTCAAGCCCATCGCCGGCACCGAGTGGTGCGAAGCGCCCCATTTCCAGTTCGTTGAATCAGGTCGCATCCACATCAAGATGCGTGACGGGAGCGAATTCGAACTCGGACCCGGTTCGGTATCGCATCTGCCCGCCGGCCACGATGCGTGGGTCGTCGGCAACGAGACGGTCATCGGCGTGGACTGGCACGGCGCCACCAACTACGCGAAACCAACCTAGGCAGGAACGTCGATCCTCGTCGGGCGCGCGAACGCCTCGGGCTTCGCGCGCCCGCGGCATGGCAAGCGGGCGGCGCTCCGCGACGCTTGGCGCAGAACCGCACGATGCTCTCGCCTACTGAATCGTGCGGTCGGTGATGGTATAGGAGTAGCCGTAGCGCCAGCCGCCTCCACCCGTGCCGCCCGTGGTGTCGGGATGCTGCAGCATGTGGTGTTCCCACAGCCGGGCGTTGACCTCGTTGTAGAACGCCGGCGTCACGTACCAGTCCACCGGGCTACCGTGTTCGCGTCGACAACGCTCCGGATCGTCTGTGAGCCCGACGTAGAGCACGATGCCCCTCCCGCAGCCAACGTTCGTCCGACCATCGGCGCCCAAAGACCGGGCGCCGACCGATCTTAGCGCGGGCAGCTCCCGGCGTCCGCTCAAGCGGTATCCCCAGCGATACAATATTTCGCGGCCGTTTCTCGGGCTCCTACGGCTCGTCCGACCATCGGATCTCGACACCATCGCGCCCGCGAAGCGCGCCGCGCAGCAGGCCCGTCAGCGTCGTCCCCGCGCCCCGGTCGGCGAGCATCTCGATAGTCGATTCATCGAGGTAGTACGCCTGCGTCTCCGCATCCTCTTCGAGGTGCTCGCTCAGGAAGTCGAGCTGCGCGTCGTTGATCCGGCCGATGAACAGACCGCTCTCCGCATCGTGCAGAGAGATCGTCGCGAGCCCGGGTTCGAACGGCGCGTCCACTGGTGCCACACAGCTCGAAGCGGCTGACTCCTCAGCGGGACTCTCTTCGTCGTCGTCCTCGAGTTCGGCCAATACGTCCCGGGCGCGCTCGACGTCCTTCCGCTGAATGGTCACGACACTGCGTTCGCCGTGCTGACCCGCGACGAACGCCGAGGGCCCCGACACGGCGCACTGGATGCCTTCCTCCTCCAGCGCCGCCCGCACCAGGTCCGCTTCCCCCCCGTCCTCGGACTCGAAGATGTCCACGGGTTCGAGCGACGTATCGGTCTCCCTCGAGTCCTCGGGCGCCGCATCCGCGTCCACCAGTTCGGCGCCGCACGACGGGCACGCCGTCTCGTACCACTTGAAACGCCGATCGCACACCACGCAGTAGGTATCGTCACGACTCATGAGTTCGGCCTCACTGCTCGAACGGTTTCCCCGTGACCACGGCCTGCCACGCGCGCGCGAGGCGTTCGGTCGGCAACCAGGCGGTTGGCACACCGGGTGCGGGCAATCCGGCGGCAGGCTGGAACGTGGCGGCGCCAAGGTCGCCGATGAATCCCGCCGCCGCGTTCATCGGCCCGAGCGTACCAGACGCCAGACGCAGCGCGAGCACGTCCGCGAAGAACATCGCGCCGAGTTCGCGCGAGCGGCCCACGGCGTGAGCCGTGCCCGGCTCGTTCACGAGGGCCCACAGCGCGCCGGCGCGGCGATTCACCGAGAACAACCCGACGATGGTGTTGGTGCGGAAGGCGAGATCCTGGTCGCCGACGAAGAGCAGCGCTGGGACGGCGCGCGCCGCGCGCGGCACGAGCGCGCTGTAGTAGATGCCGCCCTTGTTCACCACGAAGGCCACGACACGTTCGGGTTTCCACGCCGCGAACTCGTGGTTGAACTGCCCGCCGGCCGACATGCCCCACAGGAGCAGCGGCGCCGTCGCGACGTCGGCGCGGCCGGACTGTTTCGCAAACGCCGCCAGCGCGTCGAGCAGCGCCTGCCCGCTCCCCTTCGACACGTCCACGTACTCTTCGATGAACCCCTGCTCGTGCGGCTTGTCCGTGAACCGACAGGCGACGATGGCCACGCGCTGCGTCGCGGCGAATTCGCGCCAGAACGGCTCGTCGGCCATCGAGCGGCCGTCGCCATTCGATCCGGGCACGAGCACCAGCACGGCGCGCACCGGACCGTCGGGGCTCCAGAACTGGAAGTCGGCCTTGTCGAAGTTGGCGCCCGGCGGGACGGTCACGTTCAGCGATTGAGCCGGCTGCGATGCCACCAGCAGAGGGCACAACAACGTCAACACGATGCAGGTCAGGGCATGTCTCACTGATGACATCTCCGCGCCTATCCTACCCGAATGGCGGGACCCGGTTGTGGCGCACACGACACGCCACACCTCGCCGCATTCCGCTGGCACTCACCGTGCCGCTGTGGCAGGCTGTGCCGATGAAGCCAGTAGTCGCGTTGATGGTGGCCCTCGTCTCGTGCGTTGCACTGTCCGCCGCCGCGCAGACCAAGGGCACGCCGCCAGGGGCTCCGAACATCCTCGTCGTGCTCCTGGATGATGCGGGTTATGCGCAGACGAGCCCGTTCGGCGGCCCGATTCCGACGCCGGAACTCGAGCGGCTCGCAGCGGCCGGCCTGCGCTACACGCGCTTCCACGTCACGGCATTGTGTTCGCCGACGCGCGCGTCGCTCCTGACCGGCCGCAATAACCACGCGGTCGGGATGGGCACCATTACGAACTGGTCCACCGACGCGCCGGGCTACCACGCTTCGATTCCGAAGTCCGCGGCCATGGTGTCGGAGGTGCTGCGACAGGGCGGCTATGCGACGGCGGCGATCGGCAAGTGGCACCTCATCCCCGACAGCGAAGTGACGGCGGCCGGCCCGTACGACCACTGGCCCACGCGGCAGGGGTTCGACTACTACTACGGCTTCATCGGCGGCGAAACGGACCAGTGGCACCCTGACTTGCGCGAGGGCATCACCCCGACGCGCCTGATGCCGCCGCCCGGACGCGAGCACGACTACACGCTGAGCGAAGACCTTGCCACCCACGCGCGTGCGTGGATCCTGCGGCAGAAGAGCGTCGCGCCGGACCGGCCCGTCTTCGTGTATCTGGCTCCAGGCGCGGTGCACGCCCCGTTGCAGGCGCCCCGGGCGTGGATCGAGCGATTCAAGGGGCAGTTCGACTCAGGGTGGGACGCCTTCCGCACGGCCGCCTTCGAGCGGCAGAAACGCCTCGGTGTGATTCCCGCCGACGCGGTCCTGACGCCACGGCCACCGGAAATTCCGGCGTGGGAGTCGCTCGGCACGGACGAGAAGAGAGTCGCCGCACGCCTCATGGAAGTGTTCGCGGGCTTCATGGCACAGATCGACTACGAAGTCGGCCGCGTCGTCGAGACGTTCCGCCAGGTCGGCCAGTTCGACAACACGCTCATCGTCTACATCGCCGGCGACAACGGCGCAAGCCTCGAAGGCAGCCTGGCCGGGACGATCAACCAGATGGAAAACATCAACGGCCTCCGGATGCCCGCCGCCGACATCGTCAAGCGGCTCGATGAGCTGGGCGGTCCGATGACCAATCCCCACTACCCGGTCGGCTGGGCCTGGGCCGGCAACGCGCCGTTCCAGTGGGGCAAACGAATCGCCTCGCACCTCGGCGGCACGCGCGCGCCGGTGGTGATCTCCTGGCCCCGGCGCGTCCAGGATCCCGGCGGCATCCGGACGCAGTACGAACACGTCATCGACGTGTTCCCCACCCTCCTCGACGCCGCGGGGCTGACGCCCCCGTCGGCCGTCAACGGCGTGGCGCAGCAGCGCCTCGACGGCGTCAGCTTCCTGGCCACAGTGTCGAATCCGACGGCGCCGGAGACTCGCACGACCCAGTACTACGAGATGCACGCGAACCAGTCGATCTACCACGACGGCTGGGTAGCGGCGCGCCGGAGCGGGTTCGTGCCGTGGCCTTCGGGTAATTCGAAGACGCCGCCGGCGTGGGAACTCTACGACCTGGCGCACGACTACTCGCAGGCACGCGACGTCGCGGCCCGGTACCCGGGGAAACTCGCCGAACTGCAGGGTGTCTTCGACCAGGAAGCGGCGAAGAACCAGGTCCTGCCGCTCGACCCGCGCGTCGCCGAACGCCAGCACCCGAACCCGCCGCCGCCCGGCGGCCGCGCGTTCTACACCTTCTACCAGGGCGCCACGCACCTCCACGACGCGGTCGCGCCAGGCACCCGCAATCGGACGCACACGATCACCGCGTACCTCGACATTCCCGCGACTGGTGCCGAGGGCGTCGTCGTGGCGGATGGCGGGCTCGCATCGGGATACGCGCTCTATCTGAAGGACGGCCGGCCGACATACACCTACAACTACTTCCGCCGCTCGGTGACGACCATTGCCGCGCCCGAACGGCTGCCCGCGGGCAAGGCGGTCGTCACGCTGCAGTTCGACTACGACGGCGGCGGCCGGGGAAAGGGCGCGACGGTAACGCTGACCGTCAACGGTGTCCGGGCAGGCACCGCGCGGCTCGCGGAGACTGTGCCCGTCACCTACTCGTACGACGAAACCTTCGACGTTGGCGAAGACACGTCATCACCCGTCGGCCCGTACCAAGGGCCGTTCCGCTTCACCGGCACGATCGAGCGGGTTGAACTGCGCGCCGAACCGCTAGACCTTCGTCCTCCACTTGCTGGCCAGGCCAAGGAGCCCGGTGCCCAGCAGCAGTAATGAGGCCGGTTCCGGGACGGCCGGCACGGGTTCGCCGGGAGTACGAATCGTGGCCTCCGCCACCTCGAAGTAGGCGTTTGCCCCGTAGTTGTCGCCAAACTGGAAGAACACGCGCGCGTCGGCCAGGCCGGCCCACGTCGTGGGGCCGTAGGACCACGCGCCGCTCAGGAAGTCGGTATTGCCGTAGCCGGTCTTGCTGAGGAAGAACTGGTAACCGGTGTCCGAGAAGACAAAGCGCGTGTAGAGCCACTGATTGCTCGGGATGACCTCGCTCCCCATGAACGACCAGGCGGTCGTCAGACCACCGAAGTACGGGGGATTGGGGTCAACGGAGTAGACGAGACCGTGGACGCCCGAGTAGATGCCGGAGTACGTCCCTTGCCCGTTGACCAGCCACTGGTAGTCGAGCGTGGCATTCTGGAAGTTGAATGAGTCCAGCGTCTCGAGCCCGACGACCCAGTTCGAACCTCCCGTGGCTGTCGTTTTCGTCCCCCTCAGGTGACCCGACCCGGTCTGCTCGATCGTGGCAGGGCCCGAGTTGTAGTTGGTGCCGCCCACGACAATTGGGTAGCGGTACCAGTCGGTCGGGTGCAGGGACAGGTTGATGGTGTCGGCATCTGTGGCGCTTGCGATGCCGAATGCCAGGATGAACGCCAGTACGACTGCCCTCTTCATGGCGCCGCCTCCCTCCAGACTTCTCCCGCGAGTGGACACACCCCCCTCAGTCGGATCCGGAAGGACGGCCCGCCGCCCAACCGGGCCAGTCGGTTCGCCGCCAGTCACGCGCTGCCCGATAGTCGAGATGGCTGGCGTGAAGTCGCAAAGGCAAGAATATGTCTCAGCAACGCCCGTGCCTGCCGGATCTGAAAGATACAGCGGCAGGCTGCGATCGCAGCGGATCGGCGCAAGTAACTGGGAAATTTGGCTTTGGATGGTCGCGGATGCTCGAATGCTCGTTCGTTGACCCTGGAGTCTAGCCAGGGAGATGTTCGATGGGAGAGCGACCTTTGTCGGTGGAGTCGCTCACTTCGAGGTCAACCTGCAGCGAACGGATCATCTCCGCGACCTGTCGATGAAGCGCCGGCGCGCCCGCGAGGCCCGCGTATTCACGTTCGGCGGCGGTCGTTGACAGGTCCAGTTGGAGCGGATGCCCCGCCGGATCCGTGTAGAGCCCGCCGGCCTCCTGCACGACCAGCATCGGCGCGACGATGTCCCACAGGTGCATGTTCTGGTTGTAGAAGCCGCCGAAGCGGCCGTCGGCCGTGAACGCCGCATCCACCAGGCTGTTGGTCCCGCGCACGTTGCGGGCCCGCTGTACGAGTGACGTCGCCAGGCGTGCGTGGCGGGCAATCGCGGCCTCGGACCCGCCGGCGTCCATCGAGAACCCCCACAATACTTCACGCAGTCGCGTCTCGGCCGTCACGGTGATGCGCCGGCCGTTATGGAACGCGCCCCCGCCGGCGTCGGCCGTGTACATCTCGCCGGTGACGGGCAGGTACATGACGGCCGTGACCGGCAGGCCGCCTTCCATCACCGCAATCAGCACGCCAAACCACGGGATCCCGGCCGCATAGTTCGACGTGCCGTCGAGCGGATCGATCACCCAGACCACGTCCGAGTCACGAAGGTCACAGCCCGTTTCTTCGGTAATGAGCGAGTGAGTCGGGCAATGACGGCGGATCCCGTCGACGATGACCCGCTCGGCTCGCAGGTCGGCGGCCGTGACGATGCTGCTGTGCTCGCGCTTGTAGCCGACCTCCCAGCGTTCACCGAACGTCTCCACGAGAGTCGCACCCGCCTCGACGGCGAGGGCGGTGGCGAGTTTGTGCAGCGGGTGTGCTCCGGGCATGCGGCCTAGTCTACCCTGCGGCCGCCAGCCCGGGATCGCCCTTGATTCGTGTCCCTGCCCGGCGTATCGTTCGCCGACGTCCGAAAAGGGGGCCTGGCCCCTTTTACTTTCTGCAAAAGGGGCCTGGCCCCGTTTCCGCTTTTGGCGTACTCGCACAGGATATCCACAGGAGCCGGCCTGCGGCTTCGTCGGTGGGACGCATGACCTTCTCCACGATAGACGTCGTCATCTTCGTCGCGTTCTACGCGGCCGTCCTCACGCTGAGCCTCGTCAAGAGCCGCCGTCACGCCGACGCGGCAGGCTATTTCCTTGGCGGTCGCTCGCTCCCCTGGTGGCTCATTGGGATCTCGATCGTCGCCGCGAACATCTCGACCGAGCAGTTCGTCGGGATGGCCGGGCAGGCCGCCGGAAACGTTGGCCTCGCGGTCAGCGCGTGGCAGCTGACGGGTGTCGTCGGCATCGTGATTGTCGCCTTCACGTTCGTGCCGAGATTCCTGCGCGCCGGCATCTACACGATGCCGGAGTATCTCGAGTACCGATACTCCCCCGCCGCGCGCGCGCTGATGTCCGTGATGACGGTCCTGGTGTACGTGCTCGTCACCACGGCAGCCGTGCTCTATTCCGGCGCGACCGCCCTCGCGACCGTCTTCGGTGTCCGGATGGGCATCGCCGTGTTCGTCATCGCCGGACTGGCGGTGCTCTACACGGTCTGGGGCGGCCTGCTGGCGGCGGTCTGGGCCGATCTCATCCAGGGCACGGCACTGCTGATCGGGGGTCTGATCACCCTGGCGATCGGGCTCCACGCAATCGGCGGGATCGGGCCGTTCCTCTCGGCCAATGCCGACCGGCTTCACATGGTGCTGCCGCGATCGCATCCCGAACTGCCGTGGACCGTCCTGACCGGCGGCATCTGGATTCCAATCTTCTACTACTGCGGGTTGAACCAGTTCATCGTGCAACGCGCGCTGGGCGCGCGTTCGCTGCGCGAGGCCCAGATGGGCATCGTGTTTGCCGCCGCGCTCTGGCTGCTGGTCCCCTTTGCCATCGTGATGCCGGGCATCGTGGCGTCTCAGCTCTACGGCGCGCAGCTCGCAAGGCCGGACGCGGCCTACCCGACGCTGGTACGCGAACTGGTGCCGACCGGCGCGCGGGGGTTCCTGTTCGCGGCCCTCGCCGGTGCGGTCATCAGCACGCTTGCATCGGTGCTGAACTCCGCCTCCACGATCCTGACGATGGATGTGTTCCGGCGGCACCTGCAGCCTCACGCCTCCGAGGCCACGCTGGTGCGGGTCGGCCGATGGTCCACAGCCGTCTTCCTCGCGTTCGGTTGCGTCGTGGCACTCTCACCGCTGCCGAGCGGCGGCGTGTTCGCGTTCATCCAGGAATTTCAGGGCTACATCTCCCCGGGCATCCTGGCGGCGTTCCTCTTCGGCTTCGTCGTGCCGAAGGCGCCGCCTGCCGCGGGCACGGCCGCCGTGGCCCTGAGCGCGCCGGTCTACGGGCTGCTGCAGTGGCAGATGGGCGATGTCGCGTACCTGCACCGGATGCTGCTGACCTTCGTCGCGCTCGTGGCGGTGATGGCGGCGATCACCCTGGCGCGCCCGCTCACCACGCCGCGACGGCTCCCGATGCAGGCGGACTTCGACAGCACGCCGTCGCGGGCCGCGCTCGGCGCCGGCCTTGTCGTGATTGGCGCCGTCATGATCTTCTTCGTCCTCTTCTGGTGAACCATGCGAGAGCCCTGCGCCACGCCCGTCGTTCTGTTCGCCATCCTGATCGCGCTCGCGGCAGCGACACCGCTGGCGACGGCGCCCCCGCGGCAGGCCCAGGCGCCGGCGTCCGGCACGACCATGTCGCTCGATGGCACGTGGCGATTCACGCTCGATCGCGGACGCAAGGGCATCGAAGAAGGTTGGTGGCGTCGACGCCTGGCGGACTCGGTCACACTACCGGGCACGCTGACCGGCCAGGGCGTCGGCGATCCCGTCAGGCTCGAGACGCCGTGGATTGGCCAGATCGTCGACAAGTCGTTCTTCACGTCGCCGTCGTACGCGCCGTACAGGGAGCCGGGCTCGTTCAAGGTGCCGTTCTGGCTCCAGCCCGACCGCTACTACGCCGGACCTGCCTGGTACCAAACCGACATCGTGGTGCCGGAGGCCTGGAAAGGCCGTCGCATCGTGCTGTACCTCGAGCGGCCGCACTGGCAGACCGTGGTGGCGCTTGACAACGCGGTCATCGGGTCCAATGACAGCCTGTCGACGCCGCACGAGTACGACCTCGGCGCGCGCGTGACACCAGGCTCGCACGTCCTCACGATTCGCGTCGACAACTCGCTGGTCGTGGACATCGGCGTCAACTCGCACAGCATCAGCGATCACACTCAGGGCAACTGGAACGGCATCGTCGGCCGGATCAGCCTCGAGACCACCGCGCCGGTCTGGATCGACGACCTCCAGGTGTTTCCCGAAGTCGCCTCGCGCTCCGCGCGCGTCGCGGGACGCATCGGCAACGTGACGGGACGGACGGGCACGGGTACGCTGGCGTTGTCTGTCGGGCGCGACGATGCGCCCCCCGTCGTGTCGAAGACGGTCGACGTGTCCTGGTCTGCGGACGGGGGCACATTCGACACACGGGTCGACCTCGGCGCCGGCGCGGCCCTGTGGGACGAGTTCAGCCCATCGCTGTATCGGCTGACGGCCTCGCTCCCCGGCGAGGACTCGGCGCGTTCGACCACGTTCGGCCTGCGCGAGATTGGCGTGGACGGCACGCAGTTCACGATCAACAGCCGCCGCACGTTCATGCGCGGCACGCTCGAATGCGCCGTCTTCCCGAAGACCGGCCACCCGCCGACGGACGTCGCGTCGTGGGAACGGATCATCAGGATCGCGAAGGCCCATGGCCTCAATCACATCCGCTTCCACTCGTGGTGCCCGCCGGAAGCCGCCTTCGACGCGGCCGATCGCCTCGGTTTCTACTATTACGTCGAAGCCGCAACCTGGCCGAACCAGAGCACGATGCTCGGCGCGGGACTGCCCGTGGACGACTGGGTACACCGGGAAACCCACCGTATCCTGAAGGCCTACGGCAACCACCCGTCGTTCGTGATGATGTCCGCTGGCAACGAGCCCGGCGGGCGGACCGCCGCCTTCCTCAGCCCGTGGATCGCGGCCAATCGCGCGCGCGACCCGCGGCGCTTGTATACGAGCGGCGGCGGCTGGCCCGAACTGCCCGAGAACCAGTTCCACGTCACGTCCGATCCGCGCGTGCAGCAATGGGGCGCAGGGTTGACGTCACGCATCAACGCGAAGCCGCCCGAAACGCTGACCGACTACCGCGACTTCATCGACACACGCCCGGTGCCCGTCGTCAGTCACGAGATTGGCCAGTGGTGCGTCTATCCCAACCTGGCCGAACGCGCGAAATACACGGGCTACCTGAAGGCGAAGAACTTCGACATCTTCGAGGACCGGCTGCGCGAGCATGGACTCGAAGACCAGGCGGCGGACTTCCTGACGGCGTCCGGCAAGCTGCAGAGACTCTGCTACAAGGAAGACATCGAGTCCGCCTTGCGCACACCCGGGATGGCGGGGTTCGAACTGCTCGACCTGCACGACTTCCCAGGCCAGGGCACGGCGCTCGTCGGCGTCCTCGACCCGTTCTGGGACTCGAAGGGCTACGTCACGCCTGACGCGTATCGGCGCTTCGCCGGCACGACCGTCCCGCTCGCGCGACTCGAGCGGCGCGTTTTCACCACCGCCGACACACTGACGGCCGACATCGACGTCGCGCACTTCGGTGCCGCGCCCGTCGAGAACGCAGACATTCGCTGGACGCTCGTTGGCAGTGACGGGCGCTCCGCGGCCACCGGAACGTTGCCGCGCGCGACGATTCCCGTCGGCAACGGGACGCGCCTGGGCCGCATCACGCTGCCACTCGGCCGAATGCGCGCGCCGCAGCGCTACTCCCTCGTCGTCTCGATTCCCGGCGGGGAGAACGACTGGGACGTGTGGGTCTATCCGCCGCGGGCGGAGACGACGGCGCGAGGCGTGCTGGTGACATCGCGACTCGATGACGCGGCACTCCGGGCGCTGTCGACTGGCGGCCGCGTCCTGCTGACGATTCCGCCGGCACACGTGAAGAACGACGAGGCAGCGCCGGTGAAACTCGGGTTCTCGAGCATCTTCTGGAACACCGCGTGGACCGCCCGCCAGGCGCCGACGACGCTCGGCGTGCTCGTCGACCCGTCGCACGCGGCGTTTGCGGCGTTCCCGACCGAGTCGCACAGCAACTGGCAGTGGTGGTATCTCGTGTCGCGTGCCGGCGCGCTGATGATGGACCCGCTGCCGCGCGAGGTCCGCCCCATCGTGCAGGTCATCGACGACTGGTTCACGGCGCGCCGGCTCGGGTTGGCCCTTGAAGCGCGGGTAAACGGCGGGCGGCTGCTCGTCACGAGCATCGATCTCACGACCGATCTCGAAAAGAACATCGTCGCGCGCCAATTCCGCGCGAGCCTGCTGCGCTACATGAAGAGCGAGCGCTTCGCTCCGGCGGTCACGTTGTCGCCGGATCAGATCCGTGGGCTGATGAAGTAGCCCGGACGATCGAGTCCGAACGGCGGATCAGCGCAGTTTCACTTCGACCGGTCTGGACTGGTTCGTGCCGAACGGGCCGCGGCCCTCGTAGGTCGCCGCGCCCCAGATCCACAACGTGCCGTCCTTGCGCAGCGCCGCGGAACGATTGCGGCCGAGCGACACGGCGACGACGTCGGACAGCGCCGGCTTCCTGGGCAGTCCCTGGTAGCCTCCAGCGGTGCCCACGCCGATCTGGCCGTATCCGTCGTGCCCCCACAACCGCAGCGTGCCGTCCCGAAGCAGGACCGCCACGTGCCCCATCGCCATCGCGATCGTCTTCGCGCCGGCGACGGCTTTGACGGCCATCGGCTTCGGGTTGACGCTCCCGGGTTCGCCGAGCACGGGATTGGCTCCGTTCCCCATCATGCCTGACTGGTTTCCGCCCCACACCCAGACGCTTCCGTCCTCGCGTACGGCGCCGGACGCATTGATGCCCTCACCGCCCGCCGCGATCGACACGACGCCGACGAGGCCGTCGACGATACCCGGGGCCCACGGGTCGGTGCCGGAATCGCGGCCGAGTTCGCCCCACTGGTTCGACTCGCCCCACGACCAGACGCGGCCGTCACGGTCGAGCGCGAGATAGTGTTTGCCGCCGGCGGCCACCTGCACGATGTTCTCGAGGCCAGGGACCAGGGTCGGCCGGGGCACCTCCCAGGTCGTCGAACTCCCGACCTTCACGGCGCCCCAGGCCAACACGCGGCCGTCCGCGCGAAGCGCGAACGCGGCCTTCGTCCCGGCCACCACCTGAACGATGTCCTTGAGTCCCGACACGGGAAGCGGCATCGCCGAATTCCTGATCCGCGTACCGCTGACGGCCTTCAACCCGCTGCCGAGCAACCCGGCCTCGTTGTTCCCCCAGGCGAGCACGTTGCCGTCCTCGAGCAGCGCGTACGCCGCACGAGACGAGGTCGCGATCTGCCGCACCTTGCCGGACAGGGCAATCGGCATCGGCTTCAACACGTAGCCCTCGGCCGACGGCTCCCGCGCCGCCAGCGGGTATTCCTCGCGGCCCCACCCCACCACGCTGCCATCGTCGAACGTCACGAAGACGAAGGTGTCGAGGGCCACGTGGCGTATGGCGGACGGTACCGCGGGAGACGTTTCCTGGGCGCGCACGGAACCGGCACACAGGCACAGCGCAGCGACGAGGACGACGAGACGAGGTGTGGGGAGCACGAGGCCATTGTAGCCCGGGCGTGGCGGTCGGCTTCACCCGGACGTCGCGGTGTGCTCCCGCAGTGTCGCCCACACCGCCGCGCCGGCCACGATGACGCCCTGAGCGCCGAGCACCCACCGCACGCCGTTGTCGCCCAGCCGCTGCGCGATTTCCCCCGCCGCCAGGTTGCCGATCGGTGTCGTGCCGAGAATCGCGGTCAGGTAGATCGCGGTAATCCGGCTCCGGATCGCCTCCGGCGCCCGGTGCTGCACGACGACCGACATCAGGCTGCCGAACACCGCGTGCGAGCCCCCCAGCGCGAAGGCACCCACGGGAGACACGAGACGGTGCGGGAACAGCCCGACCACCACGAGGCCCGCGCCGTAGCTCCCCAGATAACCGCGCAGCCTCGGCCACGGGTCCTTGCCGGTATCGCGCGACAGGTAGAGCCCGCCGAGAATCGCGCCGAACCCATACGCCCCGAGCAAGGTCGCCGCGCCGCTCGCCCCGGACCCGAGGTAGTGGACGGCGTAAACGGTCACGAACGCGTGGTACGACCACGCGAAGGCGCCGGCAAAGAGCGACAGGATGAGCACCGTGCGCAGTTCGACGTCGTGACGGCAGAACCTGAGCGCGCTCGCGTACGAACTCCGGGGCCCTCCCGCGGGCGCGGCCGGCGGCGTCGGCAGCACGAACGTGACTGCGATGAGGCCGAGGAACGACACGGCGTTCAGGACGAAGTTCGCCGCGGCGCCCCAGGCCGACAGCACGATGGCCGCCAGCGCCGGGCCGACGATGCGGCTGACGTTGAACTGGGCCGACATGATGCCCGACGCGGCCGTCAGCTCGTCACGCGTCACCACGCTCGGGAACAGGCTGTTGAGGATCGGGCTCATGAGCGACAGCCCGACGCCTGTCGCGGCCGCGAGTCCCACGAGGCGATGCAGCGTCAGGCCACCTTCCCGGGCCGCCAGGATCCCCATCGTCAGGGCGATGGCCGCCAGCCAGACCTGGCTGAGCGCCAGCAGTCGGCGGCGGTCAAAGCGGTCCCCGAGGGCGCCGGCAAACGGCATCAGCAGCAGCATGGCGAACCCGCCGGCAAAGCCCAGCCGGCCGGCCCAGCGTGGGGCTTCGGGCCCGGCCAGTTGTACGACCAGCCACTGTTCCGAGAATCCCTGCATCCAGCTGCCGGTGTTCGACACCAGCGCCGACAGGAGGAGCGCCAGGAAGACGGGCTGCCGCAGCAGCGGCACCGGAGCCGTGCGGACCGTATCCGTTCGTGGCGCGGGCATGGCCTCCGATTATCCGGCATAGGCGCCGTTCTGAGAAGCCGCGGGGCGCTCACTCGCCCCCCCGAGATGGAACGGGACGCTCGTCAGGATGATGTTGGGCTTGAACAGGAGCGCGCCCTTGATGAGCAACGCGTGCTGGTTGTGCAGGAGGTGATGCCACATCCTGCGAGGGACGAACTCGGGGAGGATGACCGTCACGTACCCGTCAGGATCCGCGCGCCGCACATCTTCGATGTACTCCAGCAGCGGCTCGAGCAGCGACCGATACGGTGACGCCAGCGTTTCCAGTGGCACACCCTGTCCCCAGACGGTCCAGTCGCGACGAATCGCCTCACCGGCGGCCGGGTCCACTTCCACGTAGAGGGCGCGCACGTCCGCGGACAACGTGCGCGCGTACTGCAACGCGCGCACGACCGCGCGCTGCAAGCCGCCGACGGGCACGATGACGACGTGGCGGCCGGCCGCGGGCGGGGTCCATCCCCGGAGTGTCAGGTCGGCCGCGACGCTCTCGTAATGGCGTCGTGTCACTTCGAACACCACCACGAGGGCCGGGATCATCAACAGGATTACCCACGCGCCCTCGTGGGCCTTCGTGACCGCGACGATCAAGAAGACGACCCCCGTCACGCAGGCACCCACGCCGTTGATGATGGCGCTGGTTCGCCAGCCGGGCTGCCCGAGGCGTCGCCAATGCACGACCATGCCCGACTGGGACAGCGTGAACGACACGAACACGCCAATCATGTAGAGCGGGATCAGCGCGTGGGTGTCACCGTCGAACACGACGAGGAGCGCGCCCGCGAGCACGCTCAGGATCAGGATGCCGTTCGAGAACGCGAGTCGGTCGCCCTGCGTCATGAACTGCCTCGGCAGGAACCGGTCGCGCGCCACGATGGAGGCGAGGCGCGGGAAGTCCGCGTACGCCGTATTCGCCGCCAGCACCAGGATGAGCATCGTGGCGGCCTGGACGGCGTAGTAAGGCACGCCGCGGCCCCCGAACGTTGCGCGGGCAAGCTGCGACACGACCGTTTCGGTGTCCGCGGGCACGATGCCGTAGGCGTGCGCCAGCAGCGTGATGCCCGAGAACATCACGACGGCCAGCCCGGCCATCTCGACGAGCGTGGACGCGGCGTTGCGGCTCTCGGGCGGGCGGAACGCCGGCACGCCGTTCGACACCGCTTCGACGCCCGTGAGCGCGGTGCATCCGTTCGAGAACGCCGTCAGAATCAGGAACGCCGAGAGCGCGCCGCCGTGCCCGGACGACAGCGGGACGACGACCTGCGGCGGGGGCACGTCGCCGGTCGCCCAACGCCACGTTCCCATGCTGATCAGCGTGAGAATGCTCGCGATGAAGAAGTAGGTCGGCAGGGCGAAGATGCGCCCCGACTCGCGCACGCCGCGGAGGTTCCCCACCATCAGCAGCGCGACGAACGCCAGCGACAGCTCGACGCGACTGACGTGCAGGTGCGGGAACGCTGACGTCACCGCGGCGACACCCGCCGCGATGCTGACCGCGACCGTCAGGACGTAGTCGATGAGCAGGGACGCGGCGGCGACGAGGCTCGGCAGGCGGCCGAGGTTCTCGCGCGCCACGATGTACGACCCGCCGCCGCCCGGATACGCATGAATCGTCTGCCGGTACGAGAACGCGACCACGGCGAGAATCGCGGCGATGGCCGCGCCAATCGGCGTCACCATCCAGAGCCCAGCGACGCCGCCCAGCAGCAGCACGCGCAGGATCTCTTCGGTCGCGTACGCGACCGACGACAGCGCGTCGGACGAGAGCACCGCGAGCCCGGTGACCCGCGAGAATCGTTCGTGGTGCGCGAGATGCGTCGGGATGGGCGCGCCGAGCACGACGCGCTTCAGTTGCGAGACGAACCCTTCCTCTGACACGAGACCCTCCAGCAGGCCGGCGAGGTTAGCTGACGGGCTCGAAGGTGGAGATCTTCTACCGGTGCGTCACCGGATTCGCCCCGGCCCGGACGATCCGGGCGTTGGGTCCCCCGCGCCGCTCCGCGTTCCGGAACGACTTAGGCCGTGGATCGATTATGTGGCGGCGATGCCGGGTCGAAACGCGTCACAAGGCCGTCTTTACGAACTCTTTATGGCTTTCTTATGGCCATCGCCTGCTGCGACCTCCCGTCAGTTAGAATCGTGGCGTGACCCAACGACAGTGGCTCGTGGCCACCATTGGCGCCGCCAGCGCGGTGGCGGTCGTGACGGTCGGCCTGTACGAGTTCGGGGTGGAGTCCGCCACGACCGTCGCACTCGCCTACCTGATGGTGGTGCTGTTCGTCGCCTCATGGACCCATCTGCTGCTGGCCGTCGGAGTGTCGCTCGTCGCCACGCTGCTGCTGAACTACTTCTTCATGGCCCCGGTGGGCACGTTCACCATCGCCGACACGCACAACTGGATCGCGCTCGGTGCCTTCCTCGTCGTCGCCGTCGTCGCGAGCAACCTGTCGTCCACCGCCCGTGCCCGGGCTCGTGAAGCCATCGAACGACGGAACGAGGTCACGCGGTTGTTCGATCTCAGCCGGGACGTGCTGCTGACGACCCGGAACGAACCGCCAGCAGTCGCGCTCGCCCGGCACATCGCCAGGCGGTTCGAACTCTCGACGGCCACCATCGCCGTGCCGGACACGCACGGCGGGTGGCAGGTCACGCACGGCGGCGAGGACACCCCCGATCTGGACCGCGCCGAACTCGACCGGGCCTGGGCCGCCTCGCGGGGCGGCCTCGAGTTCGACGCGAAGACCCGCAGTTACGGTGGCCACCGGACCCTTGCGCTCGCGTCAGGGACGGTTCGCGTCGTGCCCGTGCGTATCGGCGTTCGGCCGGTCGGAATCGCGGTGCTGGGCGGGCGCGACATCGAGCCCGGCACCGCAGATGCGATCGCGGGGCTCGCGGCCATCGCCCTCGAACGATCCCGCCTGCTCGAGGAACAGCGCGTCGCCGAACTGGCCCATCAGCGCGCCGACCTGTCGTCGGCGCTGCTGGCGTCGCTCGGACACGACCTTCGAACCCCGTTGACCGCCATCCGCGTCGCGACGGCCAATGCCGGCGATGCCCGGCTCGAGCCCGAGGTTCGACACGAGCAGGCGGAACTGGCGCTCAGCGAGATCGACCACCTGGCACGCGTGCTCCAGGAAATCCTCGACATGGCGCGCATCGAAGCGCGCGCGCTCAACGTCACGCGCGAATGGGTGTCGGCCGCGGCAATCGTGGAGGCCGCCGTCGCCCACGCCGGCTCGACGTTGTCCCGCCACGACGTCGCTGTCGACGCCGACGAGGACACCCAGGTGGAACTCGATCCCCGGCTGACATCCGCGGCACTCGCCCACGTCCTCGAGAATGCCTCTCGGTATTCGCCGGCCGGGACGGTGATTCGTGTTCAGGCCGCCGCAGGCGACGACGGCCTGCGCATCGTGGTGGAGGACGAGGGCCCGGGGTTCGCCGATGAGGACCTCGAGCGGCTCTTCGAACCGTTCGTCCGCGGCCGCTCCGGTTCGAGAGCGCCCTCGGGCACGGGGCTGGGCCTCGCCATCACGCGAGGGCTCCTGGCCGCCGAAGGCGGGCGTGCCTGGGCCGAGAACGGCCCTCATGGGGGACGATTCTCGATCCACGTCCCTGCCGCGCGGCGGCCGCTCGGACGCGAGGAGGCCTGGACATGACACGTATCCTCGTCGTGGACGACGAGCCGGCCATCCTCGCCGCGGTGGTTCCGTTGCTCCGGTCGCGCGGGTACGACGTCTACACCGCCACCTCGGGCCAGACGGCGCTCGACGCGGTCGATCGGCATCACCCACAACTGGTGATCCTCGACCTCGGATTGCCCGACATGCGAGGTGTCGACGTGTGCCGAGGGATTCGCGAAGGGCGTACGCTGCCGATCGTCGTGCTCTCAGCCAGGAACGCCGAGGGCGACAAGGTCGCGGCGCTCGATGCGGGCGCCGACGACTACGTCACCAAGCCCTTCGGCCCCGAGGAACTCCTCGCCCGCCTGCGCGCCGCCCTCCGCCGGGCCGAGCCCGGCACCGCTCAGGCCGGCACCATCGAGCGGGGCGACATCCGGATCGACATCGATCAGCGCAGGGTCACGCGCCAGTCGGTCGAGATCCGGCTGACACCGAAGGAGTTCGACCTCCTGGTGTTCTTCGCGCAACACCCGGACCGCGTCTTGACCCATCGAACCGTGTTGCGGGCCATCTGGGGACCGAACGCCGTCGACCAACCCGAGCACCTGCGCGTCCTGGTCGCGTCGCTGCGCAAGAAGCTCGAACCGGAGCCCGCGCGCCCGCGTTACATCCAGACCGACGCATGGGTCGGCTACCGGTTCGTTACGGATGTCGCATCGGATACCTCAGGTCCAACGCCCGGTTCAGACGCCGCACGTTGACCCGCGGTTCGCCCAGGAAACCCCAAGGGCGCGGTTCGACATGTTCGCGTACCAACCCCTCGACGACCTGCGTCGTGAGGGCCCGCGCCGCCGCGACCCGCGGGACCTGGAACAGCGCGGCCTCCGGTGAGAGGTGCGGGTCGAGCCCCGACGCGGACGCCGTCACGAGATCCACCGGCACGGGCACGCCAGGATTCGTGGCCTGGAGACGCGCCACGTCAGCCCGCACTCGATCAATGAGCGCCTTGTTGGTCGGTCCAAGATTCGAACCGCCTGACGCCCCGGCGTCGTATCCGGATCCGGCGGCTGACGGCCGAGGCCAGAAGTAGCCGGCCGACGAAAACGGCTGGCCAATCAGGTCGCTGCCCACCTGGCCGTCGTCACCCAGGCCGTTCGCCTGGCGCGGGAAGATCGCCTGCGCCAATCCGGTCACGGCCAGCGGGTAGACGACACCGAGAATGGCCATGGTCGTCACCGTCATCAGCACCGCGGTCAGGAAGTGAGTTCGGAGGTTCATGCGGATCCCCTACACGAGTCCGAGTCCAACCAGCATCAGGTCGATGAGCTTGATGCCGACAAACGGAGCCACGAGCCCGCCGGCCCCGTAGATCAGCAGGTTCCGGCGCAACAAGGCCGCGGCGTCCGAAGGACGATAGGTGACGCCACGCAGCGCCAGGGGCACCAGCGCGACGATGATGAGCGCGTTGAAGATGACGGCCGAGAGGATCGCCGATTCGGGTGTGCGAAGGCGCATCACGTTGAGCGCGTCGAGTGCGGGGAACGCGACCAGGAACATCGCGGGAATGATCGCGAAGTACTTGGCCACGTCGTTCGCGATCGAGAACGTGGTGAGCGCGCCCCGCGTCATCAGCAGTTGTTTCCCGATCTCCACGACCTCGATGAGCTTGGTGGGATTGGAGTCGAGGTCGACCATGTTCCCCGCTTCCTTCGCCGCCTGGGTGCCGGTGTTCATGGCGACGCCCACGTCGGCCTGGGCGAGCGCCGGCGCGTCGTTCGTGCCGTCCCCGGTCATGGCCACCAGCTTGCCCTCGGCCTGCTCGCGGCGAATGAGCGCCATCTTGTCCGTGGGTGTGGCCTCGGCGAGGAAATCGTCGACGCCGGCCTCGGCAGCAATCGCCGCGGCCGTGAGGGGATTGTCCCCCGTGATCATCACGGTCTTGATCCCGATCGCCCGCAGGTGGGCAAACCGTTCGCGCATGCCTCCCTTCACCACGTCCTTGAGGTGGATGACGCCGAGCACACGCCCGCCCTCGGACACCACAAGCGGCGTGCCACCGGCGCGCGCAATCCGGTCCACGGCGCCGCGCAGTTCGGGCGGCACCGCTCCGCCGCGCGCCTGAACGTCGCGCACGACGGCGTCCGCCGCGCCTTTTCGGATGCTCCGGCTCCCGAGGTCGATGCCGGACATCCGCGTCACGGCGGTGAACGGCACGAAGGTCGCCTGCAGCGCGCCGAACTCGCGGCCGCGCAGGCCGTACCGTTCCTTGGCGAGCACGACGATCGACCGTCCCTCGGGAGTCTCGTCGGCCAGCGACGCGAGTTGCGCCGCCTCAGCCAGGGTCGACTCGCCGACGCCAGGCATCGGCAGGAACTCACTGGCCTGCCGGTTCCCCAGCGTGATGGTACCCGTCTTGTCGAGCAGCAGCGTCTGCACGTCGCCGGCCGCTTCGACGGCCCGGCCCGACATCGCGAGCACGTTGTGCTGCACCAGGCGGTCCATGCCCGCGATTCCGATGGCCGACAGCAGTCCGCCGATGGTGGTCGGGATCAGGCAGACGAGCAGCGCGATCAGGACGAACAGGGACTGGGGTGCGCCTGAGTACATGGCCATCGGCTGCAGGGTCACCACCGCGATGAGGAACACGATGGTCAGGCCCGCCAGCAGGATGTTCAGCGCGATCTCGGTCGGCGTCTTCTGCCGTTCGGCACCTTCGACGAGCGCGATCATCCGATCGAGGAACGTCTCACCAGGGTTGGACGTCACCCGCACCGTAATGATGTCCGACAACACCCGTGTGCCCCCCGTGACGGCACTCCGGTCGCCACCCGACTCGCGGATGACGGGTGCGGATTCGCCCGTGATGGCCGACTCGTCCACCGACGCGACGCCCTCGGTGACCTCGCCATCCGCCGGAATCAGCTCACCGGCCTTCACGACGACCACGTCGCCGCGACGGAGTTCCGACGAGGGCACCTGCATAAGTCCGCCGTCCGCCGAACGTCGCTGCGCCATCGATTCGCTGCGCGCGCGGCGCAGTGTCGCCGCCTGGGCCTTCCCACGGCCTTCGGCCATGGCTTCAGCGAAATTGGCGAATAGCACGGTGACCCACAACCAGATCGTGATCTGCAGCTCGAACCCGAGGCCGGGGGCGCCGCGCATCGCGTGTGTGGCGAACACCGCCGACGTCAGCACCGCGCCAACCTCGACGACGAACATCACCGGATTGCGGATCATGATCCGGGGATGGAGTTTCTTGACCGCATCGAGACTGGCGCGTCCCGCGATCTCGGGCTCCCAGAGGCGACGTGTGCGTGACTGCGTGGACATGGAGGTTCCGTCAGAACGTCATGCCTGCCGTCATCAGCAGGTGTTCGAGGATCGGGCCGAGACTGAGCGCGGGAAAGTAGGTCAACGCGCCGACGATGAGGATCACCGACACCAGCAGGACCGCGAAGAGCGGTGTCGTCACGGGAAACGTCCCTGCGGACGGCGGCACACGCTTCTTCACGCTCAGGTGCCCCGCGAGCGCCAGCACGGGGACAATCACGGCGAACCGGCCGATGAGCATGGTTACGCCGAGGCTGATGTTGTACCAGGGCGTGTTGGCCGACAGTCCCGCGAAGGCCGATCCGTTGTTCGCGGCACCCGATGTGAAGGCATAGAGGATCTCCGACAACCCGTGCGGCCCGTGGTTCAGCAGGCTCGACAGCCCCAAGCGAGGCGCAACGACCGACACCCCGGTGAACGCCAGGATCGTCAGGGGCAGGACGAGAACGGCCAGCATGGCCATCTGAACCTCGAACGCTTCGATCTTCTTGCCCAGGTACTCCGGCGTCCGCCCCACCATCAGTCCGGCGATGAAGACGGCAAGGACCACGAAGACGACCATCCCGTACAGCCCAGCGCCCACGCCTCCGAAGATGATTTCCCCGAGCATCATGTTCACGAGCGGCACCATGCCACCGAGGGGCGTGAAGGAGTCGTGCATGGCGTTCACGGCGCCGCAACTGGCGCCGGTGGTGACGGTCGCGAACAACGCGGAACCCGCCGGCCCGAACCTGACTTCCTTGCCCTCCATGTTGCCGCCCGGCGCCGCCAGGCTCGTGTGCTGATCGGCAGCCAGCAGCGGGTTTCCAGCGGCCTCTGCCCAGTACGTCACGGCAACGCCCGCGAGGAACAGGATGGCCATCGCCGACCAGATCGCCCACCCATGGCGGCGCGAGCCGGTCATCGAGCCGAGCGTCCACGTCAACCCCGCGGGAATGGCGAAGATGAAGACGACCTGCAGGAAGTTCGTGACGGGCGTGGGGTTCTCGAACGGGTGCGCGCTGTTCGCGTTGAAGAAGCCGCCGCCGTTCGTGCCAAGCTCCTTGATGATCTCCTGCGACGCCACGGGCCCCTGCGCGATCACCTGGACGGCCGTCCCGCCGGCCGGCTGGTCCGCCAGTGCCACGCGGTCGTAGGGCCGCAGATTCTGTGGCACCCCGAGCGCGACAAGTACGAGAGCCCCGACGACACAGGCCGGCAGCAGCACCCGTGTCCAGGCGCGGGTCATGTCCACCCAGAAGTTGCCGAGCGTCGGGTCTTCCCGCGCGGCCAGGCCTCGAATGACCGCCACGGCGACCACGAGGCCGACCGCCGCCGACATGAAGTTGTGGTACGCGAGGCCCGCCATCTGCGCGAGGTACGTCACGGTCGTTTCGGGGACGTACGACTGCCAGTTCGTATTCGTGGTGAACGACACGGCGGTATTGAACGCCAGGTCCGCGGGCACGGCGGGAAGGCCCTGGGGGTTCAGCGGCAACCATTGCTGCACCCGCATGAGCGCATACGTGGCCAGCAGCGACACCGCACTGAAGACGAGCAGGCTGGCGGCATACTCAGGCCACGCCATCCCGCGGGTCTCATCGATCCTGGTAAGGCGGTAGATCAGGCGTTCGACAGGCCCGAACACGCGATCGAGTCGAGTCCGCGCCGCGCTGAACACCGCAACCAGGTACTGCCCGACGACTGGCGTCAGCGCCAGCGTGACGATCAGGAACGCCCCGATCTGCACCCAACCTTGCCGGGTCATGACTAGAAACGCTCCGGGCGCAACAGCGCGTATGCGAGGTACACGATCAGAGCCAGTGCCACCACCAGGCCCACCACCTGTTCCACGACCATTCGCGTCCTCCCTACCAGGTCCCGCCCTTGTTGCCGAACCACCAGACACCGGCCAGCAGGACGGTGGGCTGAGCCCGCCGCACGTCGGTCTCCGCCGGAAAGAGGTCATGGTTCGACCAATCCCGCCGGAACTCCGTGCGAAGCAGGAGGCCATCGGCCAGCCGCTGCTCGAGCGTGACCGTGACCTCCTGCAGCACCTGCGTCACCCCGGCAAACAGCTCCTCGTCATCCAGACGCTCGTACCGCAGGCCCACCGACGTCGTCGAGGTCACTCTGGCCGACACGTAGGCCGCGACTCCCACCAGGGAGGCCGCCGGTCCACGCGACCAACGGGCGCTCGTCGTACGGTTGACGTCGAGTGCGACGGACACCCGCGATCCCAGGGGCGCCGACACGTAGGAATCGAAGACCTGGAACACGCCGTCAGGGCCGCCCGGCAGCCCGCCGTCCGGCTGCTCCCGCCCGCGGTAGTAGCTGGCGGTCCAGCTCACGCCCGAAGCCGGCTTCGCCGTGACGGACAGGTGGGTGGAGGCACCGTTGTTGAAGTCCTCCGCCCGTTGACGACGGCGCCCATGAACGACAGCCGGTCGTTCACGCGGTACGTCGCGCGAAGTCCGGCGTGGTAGAACGGCAGGAACGCGAACAGGAGCGCGCGGGAAAACGCCTGATTGTCCTTGGCGTGGTTCGACTCGTAGCCGAGATTCGACGCGAACTTGCCGAAGTCGACCTGCAGCCCTCGACCGACCGGAACCACATAGCTGCCGTAGGCCTGCCACACGTGGCGGTAGACCTCGGGGCGCGGCTCGTTCGCCGCGCTGCCCTGCACCGCTTCGGTGGCTTGCCCGAATTGGAGGTCGAGCCGCAGGCCGAATCGCCGCCCGCCGTCAGGGTCAGGCGGGAGTTCCACCAGGGCAGCGGCCTGCTGCGCACCGAACTGGCCCGCGCGCGTGTCGTACGCCCGGAGGGTGTTGACGCGGTCGGCCGGGGCGTTGGTGTTGTGCTCGAAGTAGCCCTCGAGGCTCACGCCGAACACGACATTCCGCCAGGGTTCGGCGACCGAGGCTGGTGCGTTCACGGACTGGGCGGCCGCGGTGGGCGCGAGGGAGAGCGCGAGCGCCAGGAGCCCGGTCCACCCGCCAAGCCTGCGCACCCACTGGAAGCGCCGCGTCCGACGGGCCGCCTCGGTTGGTGTCAGCAGCCTGCGACGGAGGGCCATGAGCGCGAGGATCAGCTGGTCGAGTTGCTCGGCGACCTCGGTCGGTGTCCCCGAGAGCTGGCGCTCCGACAACCGCCATGTCACGCGCGCGTCGCGAATCGTGCTATCCATGAGACCAGTGTGGGCGGGCATCGCGTTGAGAGCGCCTCAAAGGTCCGCAAAAAGTCCGTAAAAGCCCCGCGTACTGCTGGCTATCGCCTTCGTCGCGTGGTATCCAATCCGTGTGCAGGACGATCGGACGAGCGCGGAACAGTGGCTGGAACGGCTCGCGCATGACCGGCGCGCGCGTTTGCGCGTGTACATCGGGGCCGCGCCTGGCGTCGGCAAGACCTTCACCATGCTCGAAGACGCCCACGCCCTGCGCGCCAGAGGCGTCGACATTGTTGCGGGACTCATCGAAACCTACGGACGCCCGGACACGGAGCGGCAGGTGGGTACGCTCGAAGTGGTGCCGCGCCGCCGGATTGAGTACCGCGGCGTGACCATCGAAGAGATGGACCTCGATGGCATCCTTGCGCGGCGGCCCGCGATCTGCGTCGTGGACGAACTTGCGCACACGAACGCGCCGGGCTGCCGTCACGGCAAGCGATACCAGGACGTGCTCGAACTGCTCGACGCGGGCATCGGCGTGATGACGGCCGTCAATATCCAGCACCTCGAGACGCTCAACGACATCATCACGCGCATGACGGGCGTCCAGGTCCGAGAGACCGTGCCCGACACGTTCCTCGATCGCGCGGACGAGGTCATCAACGTCGACGCCACAGTCGATGAACTGCGCACACGACTGAAGCAAGGCAAGATCTACCGGGCCGAGAAGATCGAACAGGCGTTGACGCACTTCTTCCGCGAGGGCAACCTCTCGACGTTGCGCGAACTCGCGTTGCGTACGGTCGCGGATGCCGTTGGACAGAAGGCCGCGTCGTTTCGTGAACGCGAAGGACTCGAACCGGGCCTCATCCCCGAGCGGGTGATGGTCTGCATGAGTTCGTCCGTATCCGCACCGCGGCCGATCCGGGCGGCCGCCAGGATTGCCGGCCGTCTGGGCGCGCGTTGGTACGCCGTCTATGTCGAGACACCCTCCGAGACTCCCGGGAGGATTGCCGCCCGCGACCGGGCTCAACTGGCGGCCAACATCGCCCTCGCCGAACAACTCGGCGCGACCGTCGTACGCGTGCGAGCCGACCGCCCGGCGGACGGGCTCATCGCCTTCGCCCAGCGTGAAGGCATCACGCACGTCATTTTTGGCCAGAGCGCCCGATCCCGGTGGGATCTGCTCACGAAGGGTTCCACGCTCAATCGGTTCCTGCAGGAAGTCAAGGACGCGGCGGTTCAGGTGGTCCCGCTCTAGCCATCCCGTGTGGCCATCCCGTGTGGTGGCCCGGAACCACGTTCCGGGAGTAGAATGCCGCCCACGCCACCCGGGGGCCGTTCTTCGCCCGGGATCCCTCCAGGCCTCACAGGAGACCGTTCCATGCGCGCACAATGCCGCTTCGCGTTCCTGACTATCATCACCCTCGTCGCGTTCGCCGCACCGGCTGCCGCCCAGGCGCCGACGGTCACGGCCGCCGACTACGCCCGCGCCGAGAAGTTCCTCGCGCCCGCCGTGTCATCGCTCGTCGTCGGCGGTACCGTCAACGCCAACTGGCTGCCCGACGAACGGTTCACCTATCGCAGCAGCACGGCCGACGGCGGCGAGTTCTACATCGTCGACCCGGTCAAGAAGACGAGGGTTCGCGCCTTCGATCACGTGAAGCTCGCGGCAGCCCTGTCGGCGGCAAGCGGCACCACCGCCGACGCGGCCCGCCTGCCATTTCAGTCGATCGACCTGTCACCGGACGGCAAGTCGGTGTTGTTCGACATGAACGGCAAGCGCTGGTCGTGCGACGTCGCCGGGACGGCGTGTGCGTCCACCGGCGCGGCCAAGGCGGCGCCGATGGCGGGCGGCCGCGGCGCGGGTCGAGGGCCGGGCGCCTCGCCAG
>CAZJRM010000051.1:0-25678 GCA_964547975.1 uncultured Vicinamibacterales bacterium
GTCACGACCGTCGCGGCCACTTCTGCCACCGGCTCGACGCCGACGACCGCCTCGTCTTCGGCGATCGGCTCCGTCGCAGTCATCGCGGCCACTTCCGCCACCGGCTCGACGCCGACGACCGCCTCGTCTTCGGCGATCGGCTCCGTGGCGACCGTCGCCGGTTCGGCAGCGAGTTCCTCGAGCGCCTGCGCCAGCGTCTGAGACGGATCGGCCAGCATGGCCCGCTGGTCGTCTTCGTTCTCCGACAACGAGTACACGGGCACCGGCACCAGGTCCGGCGCCGGACGCCAGTCGGGCTTCTTCTGCTCGTCCCAGTCGTCAGGAACAGCAAACGCCGCCACGGCGGCGTCGAGGTCCGGCACCGCCGGTCCGCTGTCTGCCACCGGATCGACGGTCACCAATGCCGCCTGGTCGAGGACCACGTCCACATCGGCCGGGGCGGACGCGTCGAGTTCGGCGGGGACGGCCGGGGCCCCGTGCGGGATCACCAACTCGATGGCGGGCAACTCGGCATCGGCGCCAAGGTCGTCGATGACGTAGACGTCGGGCGCGGTCTCAGCGCCCGGCTCGGCCAGTTCTTCGAGGGCCGCCTCCAACGACACCGCGAGTTCGGCCTCCTGGGCCTCGACGGACTCGCTCTGGTCCAGCGCCACCACGGTTTCCGGCACGGCGTCCGGCGCTTCTTCAGCAGGCGCAGCGATCTGATCGAGCGCCGATTCCAGCGACACTGTCACTTCCACGACGGCGGGCCTCTCGGCCCGCGCCGGCGGCACCACTTCCACATCGTCAAGCTGGAGATCGCCGCCAATGCGGATCGACTCTGTCGTCGCCGCCAGAATCGCATCGGCCGGCGAAATCGGCGCCGGGCGGGCGGCCGACGCCTGCGGAGATTCCCCTGCGGCCAGCAACGCATCGGCGGCCGACGGCAGCGCCTTGCGCGGCTTGCGCTTGAGGATCAGCTTGATGGGCTTGCCCTCGACCGCCTCCACTGGTTCCGGCAGCGGCAAGCTGGTGTCGTCGGGACCGACGACTGCCGGCGCCGGTTCGGGCGTCTTGGGCGAGATGCTGAGCGATCGGCGTTGCACGTTACGACGCGCCGAATCGACGTCCGGATCGTCGCCGGTCATGGCGCGCTGGTAGTCGTCGAAGAGCAGCTTGACCGGGTTGCCCGAGGCCGACGCGCCCGAACGCCGGTCTTTCGCCAGCGCGTCCTCGAGCGCCAGTTGGGCGTCGCGGGCCGAATTCGCCCGTTTCGACGTCTCGAACTGGAGCACGCTCTTGAGCCAGCTCTTGATCGCTTTGGCCGTCTGCGCACTGCTCACGCCGGGCCCGGCCGCGGTCGTTTCGACGAGATTCAGCAGCCGGCCCGGATAGTCCACCGGATGGAGCATCCGGTTCCCGAGCAGAGCCAGCGCCAGCACCCCGATCTGGGCGACGTCGGCCTCCGCGTCGAACGGCGGCGGGCCGGGCTTCACGGGCATCGGTACGCGGTAGACGCGCCAGAGGCGGCTGCGTGTCAGTTCGAGGCGCTGGAACGCGAGCCCGAACACGTGGTCGGTCAACACGACGTGACCGCGCGGCGTGATCAGGATCCGCTCGGGCCCGATGGCGCCGTGGCTGACGCCACGCGACTGATGCAGAGCCGCGACCGCACCGAGTGTCTGACGGACGACGTGCCAGGTGGCATCCACGCCGACCACCAGGCGTCCGCCGGCCGCCGCCGTGAGCATCTCGGACAGGCGGACGCCCGGGACGTGATCGGAAATGACCTCGAACCCGAACGTATCGTCCTGGGGCACCGCCGTCCAGCGAACGTGGACGAATTGCGCAAGCCTGAGGGACGACAGGCGGGATACCCGATCTGTAATCGCGGTGCGCATGGCCGCGACTTCGTGGCAAAGCGTCAGCACCTGGACGGAGTCACCCGTGCCGTCCGTACGCAGGGTGCGCACGCCGAGGCCGTCCTCGAACCCCTCACGAACGTCGACAGGGCGTGCCACAGGCCGATGCATGTCAGATTTTGATGCAACGAACGGGCCGGGTCAGCGCCCGGGACCGAGACCACATAACCAATTGTGAATAGAACGCTTACGCCATAACTTCGACCCGCCGTGCCTGCGTACCTGTGCGCCGGCGCACAGACGGAATGCCGGATCTGTAAACGAAGTGACACACTTGAGACGTCGCCCGTTGTATCGGCACCCGGAGGGAGCGGGCATAGCGTGCGGGGAGGTGCAAAGTCGGGCGCCGTTCTGCTACACTTGAATGCTCTTGGCACGGTGGGTATAGCTCAGTGGTAGAGCGCCGGACTGTGGCTCCGGAAGTCGCGGGTTCGAACCCCGTTACCCACCCCACCCCATACAGACCATCGCGACGGCTTCCTGGACGGCCGTCCACGCCGGAGGCGTGCTCAGGACAGCGGGAGGCCTGCAATCGCGCGGAAGTGCGGCTCGTGGTGGCGCTCGTGACCCGCGAGCGTTTCCAGGATCCACTCGACATGGATCCGGCCGAGTTCCGGGTGGTCGAGCGTCCGCTCGCGTTCGGCGTTGGTCAGGCTCTGGAAGAACACCAGGTTCATCTGCCGAGTGGCGTAGTACGCCCGGAAGGCCGTCAGGCCGTCGGCCGCGGCCTCGCGCACCAGCCACGTGTCCTGGTCGAACGGCTGGACGACGTAGCCGGCCTGGCTGATCGCCATACGAACGCGCGTGCCGAAGACCCACTCACATTGCGCGAGATGCACCAGGAGCTGGGCGGCCGTCCACTTGCCCGGCGCGTAGCTCGAGGCCATCTGCTCACACGAGAGTCGCTCGACGATGGCACGCAGGCGTTCCGGCGTCTCGGCGAGCGCCGTCATCACATCGACATCGCCGAGAGACGCCGCGTACGGGTTGGCGGTCCACTTCGGAAGGTGCGTCGTCGCCATTGGTGTCTCCGTGAAGGATGTTTCGACGTCACCGGGCCTCCGGGCTGCGCTCACCGTCGAGCAGCGCCCGGGTGGCCGGGTGCGTCGGGTTGACCAGGACGGAGCGCGGCGGCCCCGCCTCCACGACGGCGCCGTCGGCGATGACGACGACGCGGTCCGCGAAGTCGCGCACGAAATCGTCGTCGTGCGTCGCCATGAGCAGCGTCCGCCCGCTCGATGTCAGGCCGCGCAGCGTCGCGCCGAGGTCGCCGCGCCGCGCGGGGTCCAGCGAGGCCGTCGGTTCGTCCATCAGCAACAGCGGCGGGTCGACCGCGAGCGCGCGGGCAATGGCCACGCGCTGCGCTTCGCCGCCGGACAGTTCCCGCGGCAACGCGTGGGCGCGATGCCCGACGCCGAGTTGCGTCAGCAACTCGCGGGCGCGGGCTTCAGCGTCGTGCCGCGGCACGCCGTGCGCGTGGACGGGAGCCAGCCACACGTTGTGCAGCGCCGACAGGTGTTCGAACAGGTAGTGGAACTGGAACACCATGCCGACGCGCCGGCGCAGCGGCTTGAGGACGGCCGGGCCGGGAAGGCCGCCCGGCGCGAGGCCGACGCCGTCCACCTCGATGCGGCCGCCGTCGAATCGTTCGAGCCCCGCGACCGCCCGGAAGAAGGTCGTCTTGCCGCCCCCCGACAGGCCCATCAGCGCAACGAGTTCGCCGCGACGGACCTCGAGCGTCACGCCGCGCAGGACGTCGAGCGTGCCGCGCCGGAGCGTCACGTCGGTGGCGGAGAGCACGACGGGCGTCACGGCGTCGCCGCCTTCCAGCGCGCTTCGAGGCGCCGCGCGAGGCGCGAGAGCGGCAGCGACAACGCCAGGTACAAGGCGCCGCAGAGCAGGCCGGGTACCACCCAGCTGCCGATATTCGCCGCGAAGATCTGCGTCTGCTTGGTCAGTTCGACGACCGTCAGCACCGACACGAGCGACGAGTCCTTCAGCAGCGCCACGAAGTCGTTGGTCATCGGCGCGAGCGCGAGGCGGAGCGCCTGCGGTCCGCGGACGAGCGTGAAGACCTGGCGCTCGCTGAGGCCCAGCACCCGCGCCGCTTCGAGCTGGCCCGACGGCACGGCTTCGAGCGCGGCGCGGTAGATCTCGCTTTCGTACGCCGCGTAGTTCAGCCCGAGCCCGAGCAAGGCCGCCACGAACGCCGGCAACCGCACCACCCCGGCCAGACCGTAGTAGAGCACGAACAACTGGAGCAGGACCGGCGTCCCGCGGGTCACTTCGACGTACACGGTGAGCACGGCCCGCAGCCACGGGCCGCCGTAGACACGACCGCTGGCGATCCCGACACCGGCGACGACGGCGAGCGCCATGGCCGCGAAGGACAGCACGAGCGTGATGAACGCCGCCCGGAGGATCGCAGGCAGGTAGCGGCGCGTGGCCTCGATCGTGCTTGGCATGGGAGCCGTGGCCGGCGAGACCGGCGCCTCGGCGCCGGCCGAGGGCGCGACGCCGGACGTGGCCGGCTCGCCGAGCAGGCGGGCGTAGAGCGCGACCTGATCGTCGTTCCAGAGCCCCCACCTCCGGAAGATCGTCTCCAGCCGCCCGTCGCGCATGGCGTCGCGCAGGAGACCGTCGACGCGGTCCCGCAGATCGGCATGCTCGGGCGCCAGCACCGCGATGTAGTGGCCCACGGCCACGACCGCCGGCTGCTTCGCCAGGCCGCGATGGCGGCGGATCGACTTGTCCGCCAGCACGTGGTCCAGCAGCACGGCGTCCAGGCGTCCGTTCAGCACGTCTTCGTACGGATGCACGTCATCGTCGTAGGACACCGCCGTGAGCCCGTGTTCACGTTCGGCATTCAGCAGGATCTCGTAGGCGATCGTACCGCCCAGCGTCCCGACCCGCTTCCCGCGCAAGTCCGCCAGCGAACGGAACCGGTCGCGGTCCGCCTGCCGGACCGTCAGGACCTCGGTGAACTCGTAGTACGGAAGCGTGGCGGCCAGCGTCGCCCTGCGCGCCGGCGTGTCTTCGATTCCGCCCATCCCGATCTCGAAGTCCCCGCGTTTGACGGAGGCGTCGATGGACGCGAACTGGACGGATACGAACCGGGGCCGGCGGCCGAGGCCCTCCGCGATGAGCGTGGCGACGTCGACTTCGAAGCCCTGAACGCGCGTCGGGTCGGATGGGTCGGCCTCGACGTACGGCGAACCACCCTCGGGGTCCCCGCCCCACCGCAGGTCGGGCAACTGAGCGGGCGGCTGGGCGGCAGCCAGCGTCGGCGCGCCGGCCGACAGCGCAGCCGCCAACAGGACGGACACGATGAGGAAGCGGCCCGGTGCGGCCGCACGATGGTGCATGGACTGGCGGTCGGCATTATCACGGCGCCGGGCCCCCGCCCGCAAGAGCCGAGTGGCCGGGCGAGTGCCTGGCGCCGGTGTGCGAATCTGTCATCATGCCGACACAACGGGTGGCAGCCGGCTGACACCCCGCGCAGGCGGTGCTGATGATGGTGAGGGGATTTCTGGCCATTTTTCGCACGCGCGCGGGTCGCCGGATACTGGCACGCCACGTGCTACTGGTATGGGTGAGGAAAGTGACCCAACACACGCCCGCCGTGGTGGCCTCCACGGTGGACTGGGAGAGGGGGTCTGACCCACCGCCTCTCCGACAACTTCCTCCTCACAACCTCCTCCTCCCTTACTCGGCCGCGTGCACACGCGGCCGAGGTCTTGTACGAGGCGGACGCCCCTACTCGTAGCGGAGGGATTCGATCGGGTCGAGGCGCGAGGCACGCCACGCGGGCCAGAGGCCGCTCAGGATGCCGGTCACCATCAGCACCGCCGTCGCGACGATCACCACGTCGGGCGTGAGGACGAGATGGATGTCGGTGCCCCGGGTGGGATCGCCGAGCAGTTGCCCCAGAAACGGACGCACGCCCGCCACCGACACCAGCAGTGCCGTCATGGCGATGCCGACAACGCCGCCGACGGAGGTAATCGCCAGCGCTTCGGCCAGGAACTGAACGAGGATGTGGCCGCGCCTCGCGCCGAGCGCCTTGCGCACACCAATCTCGCGCGTCCGTTCGGTCACGGACACGAGCATGATGTTCATCACGCCCACGCCGCCAATCATGAGCGTCAGCGTACCGATGAACACGAGGATGATCTTCAGCCCCGTGGCCATCCCGCCGACCATCTCCCGCGCCTCGGCGCTGTCGTTGATCGCCAGCGCGCGCTGGTCGCGCGCGTCGAATCGATGCCGCTCCGCCAGCGCGGCCCGGACCTGTGCCATGCCCTTCTCGTGAAACTGCGGGCTGATGGTCTGCACCACGATCGTGTCGAGGAAGTCCTGGTGGAAGAGTTGCTCGGTCACCGTGTAGGGAATGAACACGCTGCGGCGGTCCGGCCAGAAGTAGTTCGACAACTGCGCCTTCTCGGCCAGGACACCCACGACTTCGAACGACACGCCCTTGATCCGGATGATCTGCCCCGACGCCGGGCTGTTGCCGAACAGCTTGCGGGCGACGTCCACGCCGAGGAACGCCACGCGCCGGCGACGCTCGATGTCTTCCGCGTTGATGAAACGCCCTTCGGACGGAATCTCCGTCCGCATCACCCCGTACTCCGGCGCGACACCGCGCACGCCGGCGGACGTCGCGCGCGTACCGTAGTTGAGCTGCAGCGTCTCGTAGATCTCCGGGCTCGCGGACTTGATGTACCCCAGTTCTTTCAGAGGCTCGACGTCCTCGAGTTTCAGGAACACGCGTCGGCCCGCGCGCTCGCCGCCGGCCTGCATGCTGGTCTGGCCGCCGTAGATCACCGCCACGCCATTCGAGAAGGCATTGCTGAACCCGAAGATCAGCGCGCGGTGGAACCCGTTCCCGTACGCCATCATCGTCGTCACGGTGACGATGCCCCACGCGATGCCGAGCGTCGTCAGCGACGCCCGGAACCGGTTCGTGGACAACGACTGCCACGCCTGGGTGATGATCTCTTTCAGCAGCATCGGATCCAATCCCGGGCCGGACTGAAGTCCGGCGCTACGCCTGTCACACGGCTAGCGGCTCACGGCTTTCGGCCTGGCCCAATCCCCAGTCCCCAATCCCCAATCCCCAGTCCTCACCCTACGCGCCGTCGTACCGGAGCGCCTCGATGGGCGGCAGCACCGACGCCCGCCGCGCCGGGTACGTGGCGGCCGCGACGCCGATCAGCGTCAGTAATCCGACCGACCACGCGACCGTCGGCCACGTGATGATCATGCCGGCAAACCGGGTCGGCATCGGGGCCAGGTTGACCAGCGAGCACAACCCGGCGCCGATGACCATGCCAATCGCGCCGCTCAACGCCGTCAGGAACAGCCCTTCCGAGAAGAACTGCCACTGGATGCCCGATGCGGTCGCGCCGATGGCCTTGCGCACGCCGATTTCCACCGTCCGCTCGCGCACGGCCACGAGCATGATGTTCATGACGCCAATCCCGCCCAGCAGGAGCGTGACGACGGAGACGGCCAGGAAGAACTCGTCCATGCCCTCGATCATCTTGTCGAACATCACGGCTTCGACCGCCGTGTTCCAGAAACTCACGGCCTCGATGTCGTCGCGGTCGAACCCGTGCCGTTTCGCGAGGATGGCGCGCACGTCGTCTTCAAAGACGCCGCGCGACAGGAGGCCGAACAGGCTGCCCGCCCGCGCGGCCTCGCGATCGATCTGCTCCCGAATCTGCGTCGTGACCCAGTCGTGCGGCGACGCGATGATCGCCGACAGGTGGTCGGGCGTGTTCAGCTGTCCCGGCATCGGGAAGTCCTTCCGCGCGGTTTCCCACGGCATGAAGAACCGCCCGTCGTCCGACCCGGTGTAGTTGGAGTCCTGCTGCTTCTTCCGGATGCGGCCGATCACCGTGTAGGGAATGCCGTTGAGCGTGACGGCCGCCCCGACGGGATCCCGATCCGCGAACAGCTGCTTCGAGGCTTCGAACCCCAGGATCACGACACGCCGGGCCTCGGCGCAATCCTGCTCGCTGATGGTCCGGCCACGGTCCACCTCCAGCGTCCGCATGTACTGGAAGATGGGCCAGATGCCGCTGATCTGCACCGAGCTCGCGTTGAAGGCGCTCTTCGCCTTGATCCCCCCGCGCATCAGTTCCGGACTGATGTGCTGCACGAGCTTCGATTCACGTTTGAGCGCGAGGAGATCGTCGATGGTCAGCCGCACCACCGAGCCCGCGCGCTCGCCGCCGGCCTGCAGGCTCGTCCGCCCGTTGCGGATGATCAGGATGTTCTTGCCGAGTTCCCGAAGGACCGTCTGGTTGCCGCGCGCGAATCCTTCGCCGACGGCCGACAGCACCACGACGGAGATCACCCCCCACATGATGCCGAACATCGTCAGGAAGCTGCGCAGCTTGTTGGCGCGCAGGTTCGCGAACGTCTGGGTCAGCAGGTCGCGCATGACGTCACTGCAGCAGCACGCGCTGCCCCTCGGTCAGGCCGCTCAACACCTGCGTCCGGGTCCCGTTGCTGACACCAATCTTGACGGCCCGGCGCTCGCGGCCGTTCTCGGCGGACGGCAGCACCAGGTCCACCGACGCGTTCCGCTGCGCGTCGTAGACGATGGCCGCCTCGGGAACGACGAGCGTCTGGCGGTGCATCTCGAGAATGATCTCCGCGTTGGCCGTCATGTTCGCCAGCAACTCGCCGCCGGCGTTGTCGATCGAGACTTTCACCTCGAAGCTGATGACGTTGTCCTTGTCGGTCCCCATCGGCGAGATCTGCGTGACCTTGCCGTCGAACTGCTTGTCCCGGAAGGTCTCGACCTTGATGCGGGCGGGCTGCCCCAGCCTGACCGCGCCGATGTCGGCTTCGTCGACGTTGCCCTTCACGTACACCTGGCTGATGTCACCGAGTACCATCACGAGCGTGGCATTGGCCCCCAGATTGAGAATCGACGACACCGGGCTGCCGAGTTCGACCGGGCGTGACAGCACCATGCCCTCGATCGGCGAACGGATGGTCGCGTTGGCCAGTTCTTCTTCCGCCCGCTCGACCGCGGCCTGCGCCGCCGCGACGGCCGCTCTCGCCTGTGCCACACGCGCCAGCGCCACGCCCAGCTGCGTCTTCGCCGCCTGCTGACGATTCACCGCCAGTTCCAGCGCGCCGCGCGCATCGTCCAGCACCTGCGGCGCGATCAGCTTCTCGTGCGACAGTGCTTCCGCGCGTTCGACATTGCGCCGGGCAAAGGGCACGTCGGGGCCTTCGGCCTCGACCTTGTTCTTCTCGTGCTCGGCTTCGGCCGCGCTGAAATTGGCCTGCGCCCCGTTCAGCGCCGCTCGCGCCTCGCGCGCCCTGGCCGCCAGGTTGTCCTTGTCGAGTTCGACCAGGATCTGCCCGACGTGAACGCGGTCGCCGATGTCGACCTTCAGTTCCTTGACGATGCCGTTGGCCTTCGACTTGATTTCGACCTTCGCCACCGGCTCGACACGGCCGGTCGCGACGACCGACTTGGCGAGGTCACCCCGTTCGACCTTGGCGACGCGCGACTCGTCGAGGTCCGGCCCCGACTTGCCGACAACGGCCCAGCCACCCAGGGCGAGCACAATCACTCCGGCGGTCGTTCCCGCCACCACTTTGCGTGTCCTGGTCACGAAACTCTCCTCCTGCTTCGCGGTTGCCGGCTACCGTCAAATACGCGCGCGCTGGAGATGTGGTTCCACGACGACGTCCGTTGCGGCCAGAAGCCGCGAGCCGTTGTTGTTTGACGGAATCCGCCCCGCCCAGTGTTTACCGGGATTTCACACGGCTCGTGATACACTCAAAGGGTCCCAGCAACAGGCGAGTTGCACGGCAGACCCCCTCCCCGGGAGAGGCCGGCGACTCGACTATCCCGGCGCCTCCAGGCATGGAATCCTGCGGCGCGGGAGTTTCGAGCCGCTGGCTCCAGTGAAGGAATGCAATGGCGAAGAGCACGAAGAAGTCCGAGTCCCCTGCTGAATCCAAGCCCGCTGTCCGCCGCAGCCGGACGACGAAGACCGCGGCCGCGACGACCGAAGCACCGGCAACCCGCCGCGTGGCCAGCCCGCGCCGCAAGAAGGTCATCGATGTCGTCGGGGATCGTGGCCTGACGCCGGCGGTTGCGGCACAGGCCGCGTTGTCGGTGACCGCCCCGGAGCCGACGCACGACGAGATCGCGACACGCGCGTATTTCCTCCACCTGCAGGGTTCGCACGATTCGGTCAGCAACTGGATGCAGGCCGTCGCCGAGTTGCGGGCGGAACGCGGACTGATCTAGGCTTTCGGCTTTCGGCCTGCGGCTCGCGGCCCCCAGCCTCTGGCCGCTAGCCTCTAGCCTCTAGCGGCCATGCCCACGCTGTCGCCCTGGCGGGATGAGCCGAGCCGTTTGCGGCCGATGCTCGCCTCGCCGGGCGGGGCGCCGCTTCAGGACCCCCACCTCTCATACGAACCCAAGTACGACGGCATCCGGGCCGTCGTCTGCCTGCAGCCTCGCGGCGATGCCGGTCGCGTGCGCGTGTACTCGCGTCTCGGTAACGAGAAGTCGGCGCAGTTCCCCGAACTCGTGCGCGAGTTCGAACGCTTCGCGCGCGGACTTGCGGCGCCGCTGGTCCTCGAAGGCGAAATCGTCGCGATCGATGCGGCGGGCCAGCCCACCAGTTTCACGGCCCTGCAGGATCGCCTGCACGCGCGCGCCGGCACCCGCGCCACCAGGGCCGCCGAACGCCCTGCGGCGTTCGTCGCCTTCGACATCATCCGCGACGGAGACGACGACCTCCGATCGTTACCCCTGTCTGCCCGGCGCCTGCGCCTCGAGCGGGCCTGGACGGACACGGGCTCGCCGTTGCTGCGCCTGAGCGAATTCGCCGCCGGCGACGGGACCGCGCTCATGGCACGCGCGGTCGCCGACGGCTGGGAAGGGCTCGTCGCCAAACACCTCGAGTCGCGGTATCACTCGGGCGCGCGCACCGCCGACTGGCGCAAGATCAAGCTGTCGCACCGCGATTCGTTCGTTGTGGGAGGATGGACGGCCCGTCGGGGGTCGCGTCACGTCATCGGCGCGTTGCTGCTTGGCGTCCGGGAACCGCGCGGGCTCCGTTTTGCCGGATCGGTCGGGAGCGGATTCAGCCACGCCGAACTCGGGCGGCTGGCCGACACGCTCGCTCCGCTGGCCAGCAAGGCTTGCCCGTTCGACGGCGGCCCTCCCACGGCCGAGCCGACGCACTGGGTGCGGCCGACGCTCGTCGCCGAGGTGCGTTTCGCCGAGTGGACGCCGTCCGGCCACCTCCGGCATCCGGTGTACCTCGGCCTGCGGGATGACGTCGACTCGCGGGGGGGCCGGCGCGACTCGCGGGCGGGCCGGCTTCAGCCGGCCCCAGCCCCGTCACGTCCCGCTGAAGCCGGACGCCACGTGGACGCCGGACGCCACGCGGACACCGTCGTCGCCCAACTCGACGCCGTGGTGGCCCAGCTCGACACGCTCGAACACGGCCCCGGCGGCGGCACGCTCGTCCTGCCTGACGGCTCGAAACTCGAGGTCACGAACCTCCGGAAGGTCTTCTGGCCGGCGTCGCGCCGCACCAAAGGGGATCTGCTCCGTTATTACACGCGCGTGTCGCCGTACATCCTGCCGGTCGTGCAGGATCGGCCGCTCGTGATGAAACGCCTCCCCAACGGTATAGCCGGCAAGGCGTTCTACCAGCAGCGGGGTCCCGAACACGCCCCCGACGGCATCCGCATCGAAGCGGTGGACGGCGATACGGACGTCCCGAATCGTGTCGTCGGCGGGTCGCTGCGGACGCTGCTCTACCTGGCGCAACTGGCGGTCGTGTCCCAGGATCCCTGGTTCTCGCGGGTCCAGTCGCCGGACCACCCCGACTTCGCCGCCTTCGATCTCGACCCGATGCCCGGCGTCAGCTTCGCGGAGGTTCGCGACGTCGCGCGGTGGATCCGCGACGAGCTGGACACCCTCGGCATCACCGCGGCGCCCAAGACTTCCGGGTCGAGCGGGATTCACCTGTTCGTGAAGCTGCCGCCGGGACTGCCGTTCCAGGCCGGCCAGATCTTCGCGCAGATCGTCGCCACGATCGTGTCGCAGAAACACCCGCACACCGCCACGGTGGAACGGACGGTCGAGGCACGCGGGCGCACCGTCTACGTGGACTACCTGCAGAACATCCGCGGCAAGTCGCTGGCGTGTGCCTACAGCGCGCGCGCCTCGGAGTTTGCCGGCGTCTCGATGCCGCTGACCTGGGCCGACCTCGACACGGACGTCGATCCCCGCGACTTCACGATCGACAACGCCCCGTCCCTGCTCGCGGACATCGGAGACGGATGGGCCGAGGCGCTGAAGGGCACGCCGGCCGACCTGGGCGCCCTGTTACGATAGCGCCCAGCCCCTTGCCCCTTGCCCCTTGTTCCTTGCCCCTTCAGGTCTCTACGACACAGGGTCCCTGGCGCGCAGCAGGAGCACCGGCACCCTGACCGTGTGACGCACCTTGTCGACGGTGGCGCCGAGCAGCAGATCCTTGATGAACCGGTGACCGTGCGTCGCCATCGCCACCAGGTCGACCGACTCCGACTCCGTCAGCCGGATGATTTCGGCGGCCGGATCACCCTTCGCCAGGCGCGTCTCGACCGCGAATCCCTCCGCCATGAGCGTCGTCTTCAGGGACTCGAGGTAGGCGCGGTCCTCCTGCATCTCCGGCGACTCGCGCAGCGTCAGTTCATCGAAGTTCCGCGCGGCCCATCCGTCCGCGACGTGCACGAGCAGCAGGCTGGCGCCGCACATCCGCGCGAGAGGCCGCACGTGGTCCAGGATCGTCGCATCGCACGGGGAGTGTTCGACGGCGACCAGGATTCGTGAGTACATCGGCATGTCCGCGGGCCTCCCTACATCCACTCGAGGTACGTCTGCCAGAGCAGCCAGACGTTCAGCAACGCAATCATGACCGCGACAGGCCACGCCAGGGCGCGCATCCACCGGGGCGCCACGAGCGCGCCCATCACGCGCCGGCTGCCCGTGAAGGCCACCAGCGGGAATACGGCGAACGGCAGCTGCAGGCTCAGGATGACCTGGCTGAGGATCAGCAGCGCGCCGGAGCCGCGTTCGCCGTAGATCAGGATTGTGGCCATGGCCGGCACGATGGCGATGGCCCGGGTAATCAACCTACGAAGCCACGGTCGCAGCCGCAGGTTGAGGAACCCTTCCATCACGATCTGCCCCGCCAGCGTCCCGGTCAGCGTCGAGTTCTGCCCCGAGAACAGCAACGCCACGGCAAACAGGGTGCTCGCCACCGACGTGCCGAGGATGGGCGCGAGCAGCTTGTAGGCATCCGAGATATCGGCCACCGACTCGTACTGCGTGCCGTGGAAGGTGGCCGCCGCCACGACCAGGATCGCGGCGTTGATGAACAACGCCGACATCAGCGCAATCGTGGAATCGAGCGTCGAGAACCGGATCGCGTCCCGCTTCGCCACCTCATCGTCCGCGTACTTGCGCGTCTGGACGATCGACGAATGCAGGTAGAGGTTGTGCGGCATCACGGTGGCGCCGAGGATGCCGATGGCAATGTAGAGCATCGCCGGGTTCGTGAGGATCTCGGGGTCCGGTACGAAGCCGGCGGCCACTTGCCCGAGGTCCGGTTTCGACAGCCACAGCTCGATGGCAAACGCGCCCGCGATGCCGACGATGAGCGAGACGACGATCGCCTCGAGCACCCGGAAGCGGTGCTGCTGCATGAAGAGGATGATCAGCACGTCGAGGGCGGTGAGCGCGACGCCCATGGCGAGCGGAATCCCGAAGAGCAGCTGGAGCGCGATGGCCGCCCCGACCACCTCCGCCAGGTCGCAGGCCGCGATCGCGATCTCCGCGAAGACCCACAGGATGAAGGCGACCGGCCTCGAGTAGTACGCGCGGCAGGCCTGCGCGAGGTCGAGCCCGCTGGCAATGCCGAGGCGCGCCGACAGGGCCTGCAGCAGGATCGCCATCAGGTTCGAGATCATGACCACGCTGAGCAGCGTGTAGCCGAACCTCGCGCCGCCGGCAATGTCGGTGGCCCAGTTGCCCGGGTCCATGTAGCCGACCGCGACGAGGTAGCCGGGGCCGGCAAACGCGAAGAGCTTGCGCCAGAACCCGGCGTTGACCGGAATCGGAATGGTCCCGTGGACCTCCGACAGGCTCTTCTCAGTCAGGACGGATGCCACAGGGGCAGTCTACCTCAGGGGCATGGGACATGGGGCATGGGACATGGGGCATGGGGCACCCCCTGCGCGACTCACGCCCCGCCGTCAGCCGGATGAGTGGGACACCGTGCTCAGCTCTCTAGGTGACGCGTCCCTCTGCCCGTTTCAGCCCGACGGCGATGATCAGCCAGGCGAGGCCGAGGAACGCGAAGGAGACGTAGATCGGCACCAGCGTCTCGGCCCAGCCCATCAACACGTTCGACATATTCGGGTTCGGCCCGGACGCAGCCAATCCGCCAAGCACCGTGGCGGCGCCCGCGGCGGCGCTCGACAGAGCCGAGAAGATCCCGGCCAGGGAGAAGGGTCGCATGAGCGCCAGTTTGCTCTCGGTCGGCTTCACGAGGTAGAGAATTGCCGTCCCGAGGCCGCCGATGCCGCTGGCGAACACCGAGAGCCACATCAGGTACATCCCGAGGTGAGTGAAGAACATCGTCGCCTCCTGTCGTCTGATCAGGTACAACACGGCATGTCGGTGTTCGTGACGGCTGTCACACTCGGGCATTCGCGGGGTTATGACCTTCATGGACCGCCATACCGAAGCCATAGTGGTCGACCGACTGCGTGCGGGCGATCATGAGGCGCTCGATGAGCTGTACGACGCGTATCGGGGACGCCTGTACTCGTTCCTCGTGCGGATGACGAGGAGCCGGCAGGCCGCCGACGACCTGCTTGAAGAGCTGTGGATCCGGGTCGTGACGCATGCCGCGCGACTGCGCCCGGACACCAATCTCGGTGCGTGGCTGTACACCGTGGCGAGACACCTGGCGCTGAACTACGTCCGGTCCCGCAGCCTCGATCACTCCATCGACATCGCGGCGGTTGCCGTCTGGCCGGCATCCCCCGCAGAACCCGGACCGTTCGAGTTGCTCGCGGCCACAGAACTCGAACGGCGAATCGACGCAGGAATCGCCTCGCTGCCGTTCGCGTATCGGGAGGCCCTGCTCCTGGTCGCCGTCGAGGGCCTGACCAACGCCGAGGCCGCTGCCGTGTGTGAGATCACGCCTGTGGCGCTCCGCCAGCGGCTCTCGAGAGCACGAGCCATGCTGTCTCGGATCATCGAACGTCGCGTGGCGGTCTCGACGCCGATCCTGGGGGAGGTGCGGTCGTGAGCACCGGCACTGGTCACGACGAGGTCATTGATCGAGTCCTCGCAGGCCTCGCCCACCCGGACGTCAGTGCCGCACGCGCAGATGTGATCCGCAACCGGATGCACGCCAGGTTCGCGCGGCGGGCCGTCCACCGCAGTGCGGCGCCTGGTCAAGCCCCTGGCGAAGCTGCGCGCGCGGACTCTCGCTCGGCGGTCCGCGTGGCAGCGGCCTTCGTCGCGGCCCTCGCGATCTGCGTCGCCGGGATCATCCGACACGCCCTGCAACTCTACGGTCGCTGACGCACGCCGACGAGGCGACGGGGTAACGATGCGCGGGGGCTGGCTGAAGCCAGCCCCCACGAGAGTCTCGAGTCGCGGGCCGCAAGCCGCGAGCCGCGAGCCGTGAGCCGTGAGCGTGAGCCGTGAGCGTGAGCCGTGAGCCGACGCTACTTCGCGTCGAGGAAGCGCCATTTCACGGACGTCTCGCGCGTGAGTGGCTGGCCGTTGAGCGCGAGGCGCAGCAACGCGATCGGCATCGCGCCCTGGCGCAGCACCTCGTCGTGGAAGGCCTTCTGCCCCATCCGGCCGCTGTCGACGAGTTCCCGCCGCAGCGATCGGATCTGCAGCCCGCCGAGCAGGTACGCCGCCTGGTACAACGGACCGTACCCGCCCTGGAACGAACGCCGCACCTCACCGATGGCGTTCTCCCGCTCGAAGTTCACGCGGTCAACGAGAAAGTCCACGCACTCCTGCGGCGACCACTCGCCCATGTGGAACTTCAGCGAGAAGATGATGCGCGCGCACCGGTGCATCCGCCAGAACAGCGCACCAATCTTCTCTTCGGGCGTGTCGTGGAAGCCCAGATCGTACAACAGCAGTTCCCAGTAGAGCGGCCAGCCTTCGGCGTAGAACGGCGAATTCGTGCCGAGGCGCGCCCGATACGCGGCGAACCGGGCGGTCATGTAGAACACGAGGTTGTGACCCGGGATCATCTCGTGGTGGGCCACCGCGTGGGAGAACGGCGTGTTGTTGCCGCGCATGCTCTGGATACGCGCGTCGTAGTCCATCGTGTCGGTCGGGTACGACACGCTGATCTGCGTGCCGCCGGTAAAGAACGGGTTCACCAGCTGGCGCTCCGGCGTCATCATGATCATCTGCTGCGACTCGGCCGCTACGGCGGAGACGGTCACCAGGTCCTTCGCCCGCATGTAGTCGATGGCCTCGAAGACCAGGTCGCGCACGACGCCCGCCTGCCCGCCCGGCGCCGGGTGGATGCCCTTCACCTGCTCCATCGCCTGCTTCCAGTCATCGCCGAAGCCCATCGCGGCCGCGGCCTTCTTCATCTCGCGATCGCACCAGGCGAATTCGGTCTCGGCGAACGCGATCAGCTCCTCGGGGGTGTACGGGATGAGCTCGTCCTGGAGATCCACGATCAGCCCCTGGCGGCCCCGGGCGGCGCCCGGGATTCCCGAGGCGTCGGCCTTGCGCGGCGGAGTGGCCGGCAACGCGATGCCGTCCCGGGCGAGAGCCTGTTCCGACATGGCGCGAATGTAGAGGTAGTCGACCTGCGCGTTGCGGCTCAGCGTCTTGAAGTCGAGCGACTTCAACGCCGTCAGCCACGACTGGTAGAAGGCCCTGTCGCGGGGCGGTCCGGCCGGTGCGGCGGCGCCGCGTCCCCCGCCAGGGCCGCCAGCGGGCATCCCGCGGAAGAGACGGACGACGTCCGACATCTCGTCGTGGCGCAGGGCCATCAACTCGGCCAGGTCGGGCACCGACGCAAACGCCGGCGCCGGCGCGGGCGCGATCGTGAACGTCGCCGGCGCGGGCTCGCCGGAGGCGGGGAAGGCGGCCGCCGTGACCTTGTCGCGCAGCAGCGTCGCGTACTCCTGCAGCGCCGCGTCGGCCTTCCTGAACGGCAGGCCCATCCACCACGTGAACAAGGGATCGTAGCCGTTGTAGAACGTGAACCACTCCGACAAACCCGCGCGCAGGGCGTTCACGGCACCGGCGGCGCGCGCGGCAAGCTCGGCGCTCGGGCGGATCGCGCCCGTCGTCGGCGGCGTGGCCAGGCCGGCCTCGAGTGCCGCCTTCGCCGCCGCAATCTGCCGCGTCATCCGCGTCACGTGCTCCGCCGCCTGTTGCGGCTTCACATCGTCGAGGCGCAGGCGCGATTCCACCAGTTGAACGATGGTCGGGGCGAACGGAAGGAGCGGCGCCACGCGGGCCATGACGACAGTGTCGGTGTCGAGCTGCGCGAGGTTGGTCTCGATCGCCTTCTGCAGCGATGCCAGGTCGGCGGCGCCGGCGGGCGTGAGCGTCGCCGGCCGGATCGCGGCAAGCGCCGCCTGCCAGTCGAGGTCGAACCGTCTCAACCGCGCGATTCGCGCGGGCGACACCGGCTCGGGCGCCGCCGGCGCGGCCCCGCGGCCGCCCCCCCGCGCCGCGCCAAGGTAGTTCCCGGAGAGCGTCGCGCGGTCCAGCGTGTACCGCGCAGTCACCAGCACCATCTCGCTCGGCCTCGGCACGAGCAGCGGGCGCAGGTTCTTCGGCGCGAGCGCCGGCGGCGCCGCCGGCGCGGCGGCAGGCGCCGGCTGCTGGGCGTACCCGACAACCGAGAGCACAACGACGACGGAAATCCCGGCGACGGACAGGAGCGGCCAGCGTCTGGGTGTCATGGGGGAGCATGCTGCGCCATGACGCCAACCGAGTCAAGCCGTCCGGACGTCAGCGCGCGCCGGCCGGCGTTCGCCGCCAGGCGAAGTACTCGTCGAGCACCTTCAGTGACGCCGCGCTGGGGACCGGGCCCGTTCGGGCCGTCGGCCCGAGGTACATCACGACGGCATTCGAGTCGCTGAACGCCGGCCACGCAGGCAGCCCCTCGCCGTTCGGATCGCCACGTTTCGCGAAGTTGGTCCAGTACACGGCCATCGTCTCGGAGATATGACGGTCGGAGGCGGTCGGCGTCCCCTCGAGATTCTCGAAGACGTACGGCACGTCGACGCCGTGCGGCGTGCCGTGATCGGCATCGGCGGCGCCAGGCGTCCGTGCCGGATGCTGGTCGAAGTAGTACAGGAACGCCTTGCCCTTGCCGCGTGCCGACTGCAGCCGGGCCCACGACCAGGTGTGCCAACCAAAAGCCGAATCCCGCGCCAGGTCGCGGGCAGTCTTCGTCACCCGCCCCCCTTCCGTCGGATACGCCGCCAGGAGCCGGTCGGCAAACGGGCCGTACCGTTCGCGAACGCCCGCGGCGAACTCCTCCACCGCCTTCACACGCGTGAAGCTGAGTCCTTCGTCCGAGTTGTAGCCGACCAGCACGGGCGTGTCATTGAAACGCCCGGCTTCGTAGAGCCGGTACTGGTCGTCGGGGATCACGTAACCGTCGACGATGGGCCAGGCCATCCCGCGCTGGGCCCGCCTCGACTCGAGCAGTTGCTGGGACGTGAGGGCGCGCAGGTCACCAATCGACGTCGCGCCCACCGCGGTGGCGAACTCGACACCCGACGATTCGGCATCGGCGAGGTGCCGCATGTTCTCGCCCGGCTGGGGGGTCTTGTGCGTCGGCCCGAACGATCCGCCGCTCTGCGAAATCGCGCCGTGGAAGAGTCCCTTCGCGAGCGGCGACGCGCACAGCATGCTGACGGCGATGCCGCCGGCGGATTCCCCGAAGATGGTCACGCGCGACGGGTCGCCTCCGAGCGCCGCGATGTTGCGCTGGATCCATTGCAGGCCGGCGATCATGTCGAGCAGGCCGTAGTTGCCTGATGTCCGCGACGCCGTCTCCCCGCTCAATTGCGGATGAGCGAAGAACCCCAGGACGCCCACTCGATAGGCCACGCTCACGAGCACGACGCCGCGCCTGGCCAGCCTGGCGCCGTCGTGGACCGGGTACGACGTCGCGCCGCCGGCGAAGCCGCCGCCGTAGATCCACACCAGGACGGGCAACCGCTCGGTCGGGGACTTCGCCGGTGTCCAGACGTTGAGGTAGAGGCAGTCTTCGCTCAACCCGCCAGGAGGCGGCGTCCCGGCCGCCTGCATGCAGGCGGGCGCGAAGTCCGTCGCCGGGCGAGTCCCCGTCCACGCCACGACCGGCTGCGGCGCTTTCCAGCGGCGCTCGCCGACGGGCGGGGCGGCAAACGGGATCCCCTTGTACACCGCGAGGTCGCCGTCCACGCGGCCCTGGATGAGGCCGCCATCCACCTTCACGGTTTGAGCGGACACCGCCGCCGACGACCACACAATCGCGCAGGCGGCGGTGAGGAGCAGCAAGGCACGTTTCATGTTCGACGCCTCCCTGGCGTTCTGGCGGCCGGTTTAGGTAAGCGCTTGCAGTCGGGAGTATACTTCCGCAGCTTTCGGCGTCAAGCCGCCGGTTCTCAACGGACACGCACCTGGATTCCTATGAAGACCACTTCCCTCACCGCGCTCATGGTCGCGCTGGCGCTGACTGGCGCCGACTCCGCGATGTACTCACAGGCGGCCTCGGCGCCGCCCCGCCCGCAGGGACCGTGCGACATCTATGCCGCCGCCGGCGCACCGTGCGTGGCCGCCCACAGCACCACGCGCGCGCTCTATGCCTCCTACAGCGGCCCCCTGTACCAGGTGCTGCGCCAGTCCGACGGCAAGACGCTCGACATCGGTGTCGTCCCGTCGAGCGCCACGCCAATGCCGGATCCCGGCGGGTACGCGAACGCCGCCGCGCAGGATGCCTTCTGCGCGAACACCTATTGCTGGATCAGCATCATCTACGACCAGTCGCCGAAGCAGAACCACCTGGTGCAGGCGCCGCGCGGCGGGTTCGCCGGCCCGGCCATGGGCGGTTTCAACAACCTGCCCGTGGCCGACATGGCGCCCGTGACGATCATGGGCCACAAGGTCTACGGAGTCTTCATCGAGCCCGGCATGGGCCTGCGGCAGAACGACGTCAAGGGCACCGCGGTGGACGACCAGGCCGAGGGCCAGTACTGGGTCATCAACGGCCACCACTACAACTCGGGTTGCTGCTTCGACTACGGCAACGCCGAAACCGACAGCCGTGACGATGGCAACGGCACGATGGAGACGACGTACTACGGGAACGCGCCGTGGTGGTACCGAGGGAGCGGGCCGGGTCCGTGGATCATGACCGACCAGGAAAACAACCTGGTGGGCTGCGTCAACGCCGATGGCTCGAAGGTGTGCAAGGACCTGCCGACCATCACGTGGCGATTCGTCACGGCCATGGCGAAGGGCGAACCGCACCACTGGACGTCGCTCGGCGGCGACGCGCAGCGCGGCACGCTGAAGGTGATGTTCGACGGCCCGCGTATCGACCACACCTACGATCCGATGCGCAAGCAGGGCGCGATCCTCCTCGGCAATGGCGGCGACAACAGCGTTGGCTCGCAGGGCACGTTCTACGAAGGCGCGATGACCGCGCCGGGCACGTTCCCGTCGGATGCGACGGATCAGCGCATCCAGGCCAACGTGGTCGCGGCGAAGTACGACGTGGCGCGCGTGAGCGTGGCCCCGGCCTCGGCGACGGCGCAGCTGCCGGGACTGCAGACGTTCGCGCCGGGTTCCACGCGCGAGACGACCGTCACCTTCACGAACACGACGGGCGCGCCGCTCAGCGAGGTCACCATCGGCCTCACCGTGCCGAAGGGCTGGACCGCCAGCGTCGCCGGGACGGGCAAGGCCTCGTCCACGGTCGCATCGGTCGCGCCGGGCGCGCTCGTCAGCACCACCTTCAAGGTCACGTCGAACGCGACGCCGTACAACGGCGACATGGTCGGCCGCGTCTCGTGGAAGCCCGCGGGTGGCGCCGTCGCGCAGAGCGAGACGGCCGTGCAGAAGGTGCGCAACGTCAGCGCGGTCACGATCAACGAATTCCGCGTCAGTGCCGGCTCGCCGTCGAATCCCACCGATACGTTCATCGAGCTCTACAACGGCGGCACGACGACCGTGGACCTCTCGAACTGGACGCTGACGCAGCACCAGACGCAGTTGCCGGCCTTCTCGGCGATCACGATTCCCGCGGGGACGAAACTGCCCGCGAAAGGGTTCTACCTGCTCGGCCTCGCCAACTCCGGCCTGGCCGTCCCCGCGCGCGTCGGCGACAAGACGATTCACGTGAGGAGCGTCGCCGGCCTGGCCGTAGGCGACGCGATCACGATCGGCTCGGGCCAGAGCGCCGAGACACGCACGATCGCGGCGCTGGGCACGGCCGCCGGCGCGCCGACGCCGCTCTGGCAGCCGCTACCCGACGGCCCCGTCATCACGATGCCCGTGGGCTCGACGAACGTACCGGTCACGAGCATCGCCGGGTTCGAAGTCGGCCAGAAGATCGGCATCGGCTACGGCGCCACGTATCCGACGATCGCGAAAGCGACCGAACGTTACGAAGTGGTGACCGTCACCGCCGTCGGCAAACAGGGCACGCAGGCGTTCCTGGCAGTCGATGCGGCCCCGGGCCAGACGAACATCAAGGTGACCGCGGTCGCCGATATCTCCGCTGGCGACACGATCCGCATGGACGTGGAGACGGTCGGCTACGGGATCGAAACCGTCACGGTCACGAAGGTCGGCACGGCTGCCAGTCGCGGCGCGCTCGCGGCCGACGCCCCCGCCGGGGCCACGTCCATCGTGGTGCGCGGCCGTGGCCCGCTGACGGGCTACACCGTCGGCGACAAGATGACCGTCGGCACGCCCGCGAATCAGCAGACCGTGACGATCACGACGGTCGGAACCGCCGGACCGACGGGCACCCCCGTAGAGTTCACGCCGGCGCTCGCCGTGAATCACCTGGGCCGCGAAGACGTCGTCGCCCACGGCACGGGCCTCGACCTGACCGCGCCACTGAAGTTCAAACACGCGGCGAACATGCCGTTCAGCGCGCGGGGGACGGGGCTCACCTTCACGCCGGCAACCGCGTTCGCGCACTCGAGCAACGAACCGGTGCTGGCGCTGGGCTCGGGCATCACGCTCGACAGACCGCTGACCAGGGCGCATGGGATCGAAGAGCCGGTGCGAAACCCGAAGGTCACGGTGGCCGGCTACCAGGGGTCGCCCGCGCCGCAGCAGTGGTTCGGCGGGCCCGCGCTCTCGAACAGCGCCGGCGCGATGATCCTGCGCAACGCGGCGGGTCTCGTCGTCGACAGCCTGAACTACGGGCTGCTCGTCGATCCGTGGGCGGCCGAGGGCTACCAGGGCGAGTCGGGATTCGAGAAGTCCGGTTGCCTGGTGCCGACACCTGGCGTGAACGCTGGTGGCGGCCCGTTTGCCATCGCCGTCACGACCAACACGCCGCACCGGAGCGCCGGCCGTCGCGCGGACGGCACCGACACCGACAGCAACTGCGCGGACTTCGCCGTGCAGGCCGCAGCAGTACTGGCGGCTGCGTCGCCGTCGGGCACGACGAACGTCAAGGTCGACAACACCACGGGGTTCGCGGCCGGACAGTCGGTGCAGGTCGGCGTCGGCGCCAACGCTGAAACAGCGACCATCGCGAACGTCGGCACGGCGGGCGCGAGCACGTCGAGCGTGGCCACGGTCGCAGGCGCGATGGCCATTCCCGTGACGAGCACCACGGGTTTCGTCGTCGGCCAGGTCGTTGCCGTGGGTAGCGGCGCCCAGGCTGAAACGGCCACCGTCACGGCCATCGGGCGCGCGTTCGGCGCGCCTGGCGGACCGCGCCGCGGCGGGACACTCACGCTCGCGGCGCCGCTGAAACGCGGCTACGCGGCGAACACGCCCGTGTCGGGCACGGGGCTCACGTTCACCGCGCCGCTGACACGTGCGCACGGCGCCGCCACGCAGATCGGCGCGGGCGTTCCGACGCCAGGCGGACCGAACAAGTACACGGCCAGCCGCTGACCCCTGAAATGGGTTGACGTTGTTCGAGGTGGCGCAGGGCTTCAGCCCTGCGGAGAATGGCAGGCCTGAAGGCCCGCCCCACACCAGCACAAAGTAAGTTCCCGCGTTGCGGCGGAGGACAGAGATGAAGACGAAGGCGACGCGGTCGCTGATGCTCGGAGTGTGCGCCGGATTCATCGGCACCCTGGCGGCGGCGAACGGCCAGGGCGGCGCCGCGCCGCCTCGTCCGCAAGGTCCGTGCGACATCTATGCGGCCGCCGGCACGCCATGTGTGGCGGCCCATTCGACCACACGCGCGTTGTTGGCGTCCTACACCGGCCCGCTCTACCAGGTGAGACGATCGTCGGACGATCACACGCTCGACATCGGGGTCGTCGCGGCGTCGACGTCGCCGGTGCCCAACGCCGGCGGTTATGCCGACGCAGCCACGCAGGACACCTTCTGCGCGAACACGCTCTGTGTCATCAACCTCATCTACGACCAGTCGGGCCAGGGCAATCATCTTCGGCAGGCGCCGCCAGGCCCGCTTTTCCCCGGGCCTGCGAAAGGGGCGTTCGACACGCAGCCCATCGCGGACATGGCGCCGGTGACACTCGGCGGTCACAAGGTGTACGGCGTCTTCATGATGCCGGGCATGGGGTTCCGCAACAACGACGCGACCGGCCTGGCCATCGATGACGAACCCGAGGGCATCTACTACGTCGTCGACGGCACGCACTATGACAGCGGCTGCTGTTTCGACTACGGCAACGCCTCGACGAACGGGCGTGCCGTGGGCACCGGCACGATGGAAACCACGTACTTCGGCACGTCCACCAACTGGGGGCGCGGCAGCGGTCCGGGGCCGTGGATCATGGCCGACATGGAAGCGGGCCTGTTCTCGGGGTACGACGCGAAACTGAACGAGGGCAGCCCCACCATCGATGCCTGGCGGTTCGTGACGGCCGTCGTCAACGGCGGCGGCGGCAACCGGTGGACCCTGCGCGGCGGCAACGCGCAGCAAGGCGCGCTGCAGACGTTCTACAGCGGCGTCCGCCCGGGATCGCGCGCCAACAGCGCCTACTTCCCCATGCACAAGCAGGGCGCGATCCTGCTCGGCATCGGCGGCGACAACGGCAACGGGTCGGCCGGCACGTTCTACGAAGGTGTCATGACGAGCGGCTATCCGACGGACGCGGCCACCGACGCCGTGCAGGCCAACATCGTGGCGGCGCGGTACGGCGTGTCGCGCGTCGCCCTGTCGCGCGTGACCACGTTCACGCCCGGGGCTTCGCAGGACGTCACGGTGACGTTCACGAATCCGGCCGAGTCCGCGGCGTCGGGCGTCACGCTGAGCGTCTCGTTACCGCCGGAATGGACGGCCACGTCGGAAACGGGCCACGCGTCGGTCAACGTCACGACACCGATCGCGCCGGGCGCCAGCGTCGGCGCGCGTTTCCGCGTAACCGCGCCGTCAACGACCGGTGCCGGATTCATGACCGCCCGCGTCGGGTGGGTCGATCCACGCAGCCGGCGGACACTGACGGACACACTGCCCCAGCGCGTGCGAAACGTGTTCCCCGTCACGATCAACGAAGTGCGCTTCGGCACCACCACGAATCCGACCGATCAGTTCATCGAGCTCTACAACGCGTCAGGCAGGCCCGTCGACCTCTCCGGCTGGCGTCTCATCAACACGCAGAGCCAGTGGGCGCCGGTCACACTCGCGACCATTCCGCCAGGAACAACGCTCGGCAGTCGCGCGTTCTACCTGCTCGGTCTCTCGGGCTCGGGCCTCGCGGCCCCGGCACACGTCGGCGATACGGTCATTAATGTCAGGAGCACCGCCGGATTCGCCGTCGGCCAGACGGTGGACGTCGAAGGTGAGCACCGGACTATCACGTCAGTCAGCACAGCAGCCGCACCGCTCACGACCGTCTTCCTTCCGGTGTCGACGTGGCCCTGGTTGACGATCCCGGCGGGATCGACGAATCTGCCGGTCACGAACGCCACGGGTTTCGAGGTCGGTCAGAAGATCGGAATCGACATCGGCGGGCAGTACGAACTGGCCGTGGTGACGGCCGTCGGCAAGGCGGCCACCCAGACCACGCTCGCCGCGGCCGCTACGATTGGCGCAACGCGTATCACGCTGACCGCAGGGGCGGACGTGAGCGTGGGCGACACGCTGACGATTGGCACGGGCGGGCGGAAGGAACGCGCGAGGGTCTCGGGCATTGTCGCGCGAGCGCAGAACGGCGTCGAGATCCAGCTGGCGACGCCACTGACGCGCGATCACCGGGCGGGCATCGACGTGTCCGACATCGGGACCGGCATCAGCTTCTCGCCGGCCACGGCGTTCGTGCATCGGAGCGGCGACGCCGTGCAGGCCCTCGGCGGCGGCCTCACGCTCGACAGGCCGCTGGCGAAGCGCCACGACTACGGCGCGCCTGTCGTCAACACGGCCGCCACGGCCGCCGGCTACCAGGGTTCGCCGACGCCCCACCAGTGGTTCGGCGGGCCCCTCTCGACAAGGGCCGGTTCCCTCGCGCTGGTGGACGCCGGAGGACTCGTCGTCGTGGACGCGATGGTCTACGGGTCGCAGCAGAGC
>CAZJRM010000052.1:0-1999 GCA_964547975.1 uncultured Vicinamibacterales bacterium
CGCGTCGGTCCCGAGGTCCACGTATTCGAAGAAATCGCCGCCGATCGCGCGGCACGGCACCGTGGTGCCTGCGGCTGAGAAGAAGGCCGCCTGGCGCTCGGGTTCGGGCATCAGGCCCTGCTGGATGGCCGCCGCGATGCGCAGTTCGTGCTCGAGCTTCGCCTTCTCGCTGGCTTCGCGGTAGAGCCTGGCGTTCTCGATCGCCGCCGCTGCCTCCGTGGCCAGCGCTTCGAGCGCCGTGCGGGTGGCTTCGGATTGGAGGGCACCCCGTTCGCGGCTGTCCAGGTACAGCACCCCGATCAGGCTCTGTTCATCGGACGCTTCCGCCCGTTCGACGTACCGGACCAGGACGAGCGGCAGGCACATCACGTGACGGATGCCGAGCGCCACCGTGCCGAGGTGCGCGGCCGCGAGATCGCCGTCCATCAGGTCGGCCACGATTCGGGCTTCGCCCGTCGCAAACACCTCTTCGGGGATCTTGCGGCTCGTCTCGAACGTCCGGCCCGGCAGCGTGATCCGGCCCTTGGCGCGGCCCACCTTGAACTCGAGCCGGCGGTCCGCTCCGGCGAGCATGATAAACCCGCGCTCGGCGCCCGACACGTCGATGGCCGAGTCGATGACCATCGCCAGCACTTCGTCGAGGACGCGGCCCGATCCCATCGCCCGCAGGCTCTCGAGCAACGTCGCGACCTGACGGAAGTCGCCGGCCACGGATGTCACCGCGCGGCCGCCTGACATCGCCGCCGCCTCATCCAGGCGGAAGACGAGCTGGCACCCGCCGCTCTGCCCGACTCTGATCACGTCGTTCGGCCTGAGTTCGTGCTCGGTGACCGGCACACCGTTCACGTACGTGCCGAATCGTGATCCCTTGTCGCGGACGAGATATCGCTCGCCCTGCCGGGCGATCTCGGCATGTTCGCGCGAGACGTCGGTGCCGGTCAGCTTGACGTCACTCTCCGCCCTGCGGCCGACCGTCAGCAGGTCCGACACGATCGGCACGACCCGCGCGCCTGTGGCATCGGTGACTTCGAGGCGGGCCTGTCTCATCGCGCCCCTCGTTTCCAGAGCAGCCATCCCAGCAGCACGGCACCGACCGCCCCCATCGCCCAGGGCACTTCGCGCGGCACGCCAACGAACGTGCTGCGTCCCATGAACAGGGCCGCCACGACCAGGAGGAGCGCGGCCAGCGTGGAGACCCAGCCGGCCCCGCCACCGGACGAACGGCCCGCCTTCGCCGCCATCGAAGGTTCGGCAGTCGACTGGCCGCAGCGATAACAGATCAGGGCGTTGGCGGCGATCTCGGTTCCACAGTGTTTACATGTCACGGTGTGTTTCCAGACAGCGATTATATACTGCACCCATGATTCCCCTCTGCGACGCGGTCCCTTCTCGCACGCGGCCGGCCGTCGTGTGGGGCCTCATCGCGGCGTCGGTCCTGGCAAGCGCGGGCGCGCGCCTGGCGTCGTTCGACCCAGGCGCGCTGACGGCGCTCCCCCACGGCCTCATCGTGTCGCTGGTCGTGTTCCACCGCGGTCTCGAACTGGCGCTCGTCGTGTTCGCCCTGTGGTTGTTTGGCCCGACCGTCGAAGACCGCCTGGGCCACGGCCGATTCGGCCTGCTCTGGCTCGCGGCTGGTGCCCTGTCGGGCGCGGCGGGCTTCGCGGCCTGGGGCAACGCCGCGACAGAGTGGCTTGCCGGACCCGGCGCGGCGGCCGGCATCGTCGGAGCGAACCTCGCCCTGCACCCGAACGGCCGGACACTCGGCGCCATGCCCGTCGTCATCGGCTTCGAGTTCGTGGACGTCCCGACCTGGGCGTACGCGCTCGCCTGGGCCGCGTGCGTGTTCGTCCTGACGTTCCTCCCTCCGGCGCCGGTCGCGGCCTCGATCGCGGTCGGCATGGCCGCGGGGGCCCTCGCCGTCCTCGTGCTCCGCCGGCCCGAACGTATGCGCGTGGAGTGGTGGGGGAACTGACAGGGATAAGGGAAGAGGCGATAGGGA
>CAZJRM010000052.1:2099-25558 GCA_964547975.1 uncultured Vicinamibacterales bacterium
CGCGAACGCGATGAGCCAGCTCGTTCTCTGGCGTGCCGGAATGACGTCGGCCAGCCAGATGAACAGCGGGAACATCCCAAGCGTGACGCGGCCAATCGACAGCCATCCGCCCATCACGAGCGGCGGAAGCAGGTTGATCCAGATGAACACGCCGTAGGCGAGCCCGTAGCGCCGCGTCACGGGCACCGACGCCACCAGCGTCACCGCGGCAGCGAGGCCGTTCAGCGTGTCGATCGGCAACGACCGGACGAACTCGTACGCGCCGCGTTTGTTCATCTCGTGATACGGCCCCGTGACGAAGTCGAACGCGCTCGTGAACGTCCTTCCCCACGCGGCGTGCGCCTCCAGCCACGTCAGCGGCCGTCCCGTCATCTGGTCGATGAACGCACTGAACACGACGACGCCGACGACGGCGGCCGACGAAGCCACGAGCAGCGGCCAGGTGCGCTGCAGCGCATCTCCGAGCAGGCGCGGCGTCCACTGCTTCACCGCCGACCAGTTCGGCAGCAGCACGGGCGTCAGCACCAGGATGCCAAGCGGCACGCTCAGCAGGAAGCCGTTCGGGCGGGCCAGGCCAACCAGCAGCGCGAACGCGGCCGTCGGCCACACCTCCCCGCGTGAGGCATGGTAGAAGCCGCCCGCCGCGCACAGCAGGAACAGAGATTCCGTGTAGACCGCGCCGAGGAAGACCGCGAACGGATAGGTGGCCAGCAACGCCACCGCGAAGGTCGCGCGTTCACCATCGCCCAGGTGCGCCCGGGCGAGACGGTACACGTAGACGAACCCCCACAGGCTGGCCGCCAGCACGATCAACTGCCCCGCGATGAGCGGCTGGTCGCCGATCAGCCGGCCGCCGAACCGCATCATCATCGGCAGCGCCGGCATGAACGCGATGTTCTGCTGCCCGTGGTATTCGGGTGACCACTGGTAACCCTCGGTCGCAATCGAGAAGTACCACCCGGTGTCGAGGCGGGCGGGCAGGTTCAGCAGTTCGTTGTGGTAGACACGGAACGGGGCCTTCGCCATCGGGAAGCCGACGGCGGCCACCGCGAGGAATCCAATCGCGAGCACGAGCAGCCGAGACGACGCCCACAAGGGCCACACCGCCCGCAGCGCTTCCGATTGGCGCGCGCGCGCGATGCCCTGGAGCAGGCGGGCGTACAGGGGTTCGCGCCTGATCACGAGATGCCGAATCACGGCAATCGCGGCGACAGCCAGCAGGATCCGGGGCGCCGAGGTCAACGAGATCCTGGCACCGCCCATCCTCCAGCGAAACCCACCGGACGCCGCCACGGCCACGCCGAGCACCAGGCCGGCCAGCGTGACGACGTCGGCCAGGCGCGCCCAGGCCGGAAGCGGTGACGGTTGGCGGTCGGCAGGCTCAGTGGACACCGGATTCCCCACGTCGGAAGCTGACAGTATACGATGGAGTGTATACCTCCGGATTCGGGAGCCTGCCGCCCATGCGACGACCTGCATTCCTTCTGGCTGTTCTGCTGTCTACATCCACCGCCTCCGCACTTGGCGCGCAGACGGCCGCGGCTGTCGATACCGTCGCGCACCATGCGTTGTCCGTGACGCTGGTCCCGGCGACACACCGGCTGTCGGTCACCGACACGGTGACATGGCCCGACGTGACCGGCCAGGCGCCGGCGACCTTCCTGCTGAACGCGCGGCTGCGTATCACGAAGGCGGACCCCGCGATCGAAGAAGTGCCGCTGGGCGACGTCGACGGCGTGTTCGGGCCCGGCACCGCCGCCCGCACGCCGTTGAAACGGTATCGCGTCCAGGGCCCGTCCGCGCGGGTGACGCTGACCTACGACGGCACGATGGATTTTCCGCTGTCCGATCCGAAGGAGGAATACACCCGGGGATTCCGCGACACGATTGGCCTCGTCGGCCCGGAAGGTGTGTACCTGGCCGCGAGCAGTTTCTGGCATCCGCGGTTTGGCGCCGAACTGGTGACGTTCACCATTCAGGCCACCGTGCCGGACGGCTGGCATCTCATCAGTCAGGGGAACGGCACGTCGCGAGACGCCGGCGGGAAGGCGACGTGGGACTCGGCCGGACGGATGGACGAGATCTACCTCGTCGGCGGCCCGCTCCGGGTCTACAGGGACACGGCCGGGGCTGCCGAGACCCTCGTGTACCTGCACGATGACGATGCGCCGCTGGCCGCGAAGTACCTGGCCGCGACCGCGCAGTATCTGGAGATGTACCGGGGGCTCATCGGACCGTATCCGTACGGCAAGTTCGCGCTGGTCGAGAACTTCTGGGAAACGGGCTACGGCATGCCGACGTTCACGCTCCTGGGCTCGCAGGTCATCCGGTTCCCCTTCATCCTCACGTCCTCGTATCCCCACGAGATCCTCCACAACTGGTGGGGCAATTCGGTCTTCGTCGATTACGACTCGGGCAACTGGTGCGAAGGCCTGACCGCCTACATGGCGGACCACCTGATCCAGGAACAGCGCGGCGCCGGCGATGAGTATCGCCGTTCGACGCTCCAGAAGTACCGGGACTACGTGAAGACGGGGCGCGACTTCCCACTCTCGGAATTCCGGGGTCGGTTCAGCGCGGCCACCGAAGCCGTGGGTTACGGGAAGTCCCTGATGGGCTTCCACATGGTGCGTCTGGCCATTGGCGACGACGCCTTCCGCGCGACGGTGGGCCGCTTCGCCAGGGAATTCAAGGGCCGGCGCGCCACGTTCCGAGATTTTCAGAAGGTCGCGGAATCGGCGTCGGGCAAGTCGCTCGGCTGGATCTTCGACGACCTGATTACTCGCGCCGGCTCCCCCACCCTCGCCGTGAAGACGGCGGCCGGCGGGGTGCGACAGGACGGGACCCGATTCGTCGTCGATGGGGTCCTTCGCCAGACACAGCCGGGCCAGCCCTTCACGCTCGACGTGCCCGTCGTCGTCCAGACCGAACGCGGCGCCACCGCGACGATCGTCCGGCTGGACAAGGCGGAGGTGCCGTTTTCGATTGGCGTGGATACCCCGCCGGTGCGGCTTGCCGTCGATCCCCGGTTCGACGTGTTCCGCCGCCTCGACCCGCGCGAGACGCCGCCGTCGATCGGTCAGATCTTCGGCGAACAGCAGATCCTGGCGCTGGTGCCATCCGCCGCGCCCGCCGCCGAACAGGACGCGTGGCGCGCGCTCTTCAAGAGCTGGCAGAGTGACAGCCACGCCATCGAAATCCAGCCGGACTCGGCCATCACCGCCTTGCCGGCGGACAAGGCGGTCTGGATTGCCGGCGCGTCGAACCGTCACGCGAACGCGGTCTTCGGCCGTCTGCCCGGCGTGAAGTCGGACGGCGCGTCCGTCGAGATCGACGGCGAGAAGATGGCGCTGGCTGGTCACAGCCTCGTGCTCGTCACGCGGCATCCCGCCAACCAGGAGAAGGCCATCGGCTATCTCGCCGTGGCGCCCGGCGCGGCGTTCCCCGGCCTCGGCCGGAAGCTCCCCCACTACGGCAAGTACTCGTATCTCGGCTTCGAAGGTGCCGAGCCGGCCAACATCATCAAGGGCCAGTGGGGCCAGTCGGACTCGCCACTCCAGATCGATCTCAGGCCTGCCGACCGGCGTTCGGCGGCGGTCGCTCCCCTGCCGACTCCCGCGCGCAGGGCGCTGGCGGAACTTCCGCCGGTCTTCTCACAGCAGGCGCTGCGGGATCACGTCACGTTCCTCGCGTCACCCGCTCTCAAGGGCCGCGGCCTCGGCAGCCCAGGGCTCGAAGAAGCCGCGACGTACATCGCCGACAAGTTCCGGGCGGCAGGCCTTGCGCCCGGCGGCGATCGCGGCACGTACTTCCAGAGGTTCAAGGTCGAAAAGGGCGAGGACGGCCAGCCGCACGAGGTCACGAACGTGATTGGCCTGCTCCGAGGGAGCCGGCCCGACTGGCGCGACCAGAGCGCGATGCTGACCGCGCACTACGATCACCTCGGCCTCGGGTGGCCGGACGTCCACAAAGGCGACGAGGGGAAGGTCCACCCTGGGGCGGACGACAACGCCAGCGGCGTCGCGGTCATGCTCGAACTGGCGCGGACGATGGCGGCCGGCGCGCAACCGCCCCGCACGATCGTGTTCGCGGCCTTCACCGGGGAGGAAGCCGGCAGGCTCGGCTCGAAGTACTACGCGGCGCACCCGGTCCTGCCCCTCGACAAGGCCTGGGGCGTCATCAATCTCGACACCGTGGGCCGGCTCGGCACGCAGAAGCTCACCGTGCTCGGCACGGGTACCGCGACGGAGTGGCAGCACATCTTCCGTGGCGCCGGGTTCGTGACGGGCGTCGACAGCCGCAACGTCGCCGAGTCGCTCGAATCGTCGGACCAGGTGAGCTTCATCGAGAAGGGGGTTCCCGCCGTGCAGATCTTCACGGCAGCCCACGCGGATTACCATCGGCCCACCGACACGGCCGACAAGATCGACGCGGCGGGCCTGGTCAAGGTGGCGGCGTTCGTCAAGGAAGGCATCGCCTACCTCGGCGAACGGCCTGAGCCCATGACCAGTACGATCAAGCCCGCTTCCGCAGCCTCGCCTGCCCCGGCGACTCCGGCGGCTGCGACCCCTTCGGCGGGCGGGACGCCGGGTGCGCGGCGAGCGAGCATCGGCACGGTGCCGGACTTCGCGTTCCAGGGGCCAGGCGTCCGGGTGTCGGGCACCGTGCCCGGGTCGCCTGCCGAAAAGGCCGGCATCAAGGAAGGCGACGTGGTGAAGCAGATTGGCGGCAAGGACGTGGCCAACCTGCAGGAATACTCGAACATTCTCCGGGGCCTGTCGCCGGGCCAGGTCGTCACAGTCGTCGTCGCGCGCGGTTCGGAGACCCTCGCGCTCGACATCGCCGTCGGGGAACGGTAGCGCGAGGCGTCGGCGCTCGCGGTATGCTGACGGAAGCACGAGCGGCGGTACTCAAGGAGTCCCTATGAATCGAACGTGGATGGCAGCGGTGGTGGTGGTGGCGGTGGCAGTCGCGATCCCGGCGGCGGCGCAGGACCAGTGGAAGCTCGCGATTGGCGACCCGGCGCGCAAGGACAAGGTCGCGCCGATCGCCCTCGACACGATCACCGACACGCGCTCCGGTGCCGCCATCACTCCGGCCGAGCTCGCCGCGCGTCTGGACGACACGAAGGTCGTGTTCATCGGAGAGAGCCACACCGACATCGACTTTCACCGCGCACAGCTGAAGGTGATCCAGGAACTGCGGTCGCGCGGCCGGGACGTGCTGATTGGCCTCGAGATGTACCCGTACACGGAGCAGGCGTCCCTCGATCTCTGGAACGCCGGCACGATGAACGAAGAAGAGTTCGTCACGAAGTCACAGTGGTACAAGAACTGGGGCTACCACTGGCTCTACTACCGCGACATCTTCGTCTACGCGCGCGATCACGGGCTCAAGATGTACGGCGTCAACACGCCGCGCGAGGTCGTCAGCGCCGTTCGCAAGAAGGGCTTCCAGAATCTCACGCCCGAAGAATCCGCGCGGATTCCCCCCAAAGTGGACGTGGCCAACGAGGAACACAAGACCTTCTTCCGCGCGGTCTTCGCCGGCGGCGACAGCATGATGCACCAGATGGCCTCGGGGCCGATGTTCGACGGGATGTTCGCGGCGCAGTGCACGTGGGACGCGTCCATGGGCTACAACGCCGTCAACAACCTGAAGAAGTTCGGCGGGCCGAAGAGCATCATGGTCGTACTCATCGGTTCGGGCCACGTCGCCTACGGCCTCGGCATCCAGCGCCAGTCGGCACTCTGGTTCGACGGGAAGATGGCGTCCGTCATCCCCGTCTCGGTCGCGGACGCCAAGGGCAAGCCGCAGACGGAGGCGCAGGCCTCGTACGCGGACTTCCTCTGGGGCCTCCCCGCCGAAACTGACCCCCTGTTCCCGTCGATCGGGTTCTCGACGAAGACCGCCACGGGAGAGTTCCCCCTCGTGGTCATCGATGTGCCCAAGGACAGCATGGCCGCCGCGTCCGGATTCAAGGTCGATGACGTGATCCAGGCGCTCGACGGCACGCCGATCAGGGACCGGGAGACGTTCAATCAGCTGATGGCGCAGAAACGCTGGGCGGACTCGGCGGTCTTCACGGTCCTTCGCGGCGGGCAGCCGGCGACACTGACGGCGTACTTCCGCAGGACGGTCGGCGGCCAGAAGTAGGGATATGAGACGTGGGGCGTGGGACGTGGGCGTGGGGAACCGCCCCATGGCCCATGCCCCGGGTCCGTGATAGCCATCATGTCAGAGACGACACTGCCTTCGATCACCCCCCACGTCCCATCGCGGCTGCCCGTGCTGCCGCTGCGGGACGCGGTCGTCTTCCCCCTGACGATGCAGCCGCTGGCCGCCAATCGGGCGGTGTCGGTGGACTCCATCAACCGCGCGCTCGGCGGCGACCGCCTGCTCCTGCTCGTGCAGCAGATCGGTGACGTCGACGACCCGGGCCCCGACGCGCTGCGCCGCGTCGGCACCGTCGCGGCCGTCCGCCAGATGGGCAAGGTGGGCAACGCTATCCACATCATCGTGGAGGGCCTCGTCCGCGCCCGGGTCCGTTCCGTCAGCCGCGAAGGCACGGTCATGGACGCGGACATCGAACCCTGGCCGGACGAGCAGGTCGCGGGCATCGAGGTGGAAGCCTACGCCCGCAGTATCCACGACCTCTCGGAACGCGCGATGGCGGTGGCCGGAGGCAACCAGCAGGACATGCGGGCCCTGGTGACCGGCATCGAGTCGCCGCTGCGTCTCTGCTACGTCGTGGCCGGATTCCTCGATCTGAAGCCGGACGCGCGTCAGAACCTGCTCGAAGAAGCACACCTGGTGGACAAACTGCGAACGGTGTCGCAGTCGCTGGCACACGAAGTCTCGCTGCTCGAACTCAAGGGCAAGATCGAATCGGAAGCCCAGCAGGAGATGAGCGACGCGCAGCGGCAGTACTACCTGCGACAGCAGCTGAAAGCTATCCGCGAACAGCTCGGCGAGACGGACGGCGAAGAAACCGACGAACTGCGCGAACGCCTCGCCCAGGCCCGCCTGCCCGAACACGTGGCCAAGGCCGCCGAACGGGAAGTGAAACGCCTCGAGCGGATGACGCCGTCGTCGCCCGAGTACCAGATGATCCGGACCTACCTGGACTGGGTCCTCGAGGTCCCGTGGGCGATATCGACGGACGATCGCCTGGACCCCGCCGAAGCGCGACGTGTCCTCGACGACGACCACTACGACCTCGAGAAGGTCAAGGATCGTATCGTCGAACACCTCGCGGTTCGTAAGCTCAAGGGGGATATGCGAGGCCCCATCCTGTGTTTCGTGGGCCCTCCCGGCGTGGGCAAGACCTCGCTCGGTCAGTCGATCGCGAGGGCGATGAACCGCAAGTTCGTCCGGCTCTCACTCGGCGGCGTGCGTGACGAGGCCGACATTCGCGGCCACCGCCGCACGTACATCGGCGCGCTCCCGGGCCGTATCGTGCAGGGCCTGAAACAGGCCGGCGCGATGAACCCCGTGATCATGCTCGACGAGATCGACAAGGTCGGGTCGGGTTACCAGGGCGATCCGGCCGCCGCGCTGCTCGAAGTGCTCGACCCGGCGCAGAACCACTCGTTCCGCGATCACTATCTCGAGGTGCTGACCGACCTGTCGCGCGTCCTGTTCATCGCCACCGCCAACCAGCTCGGCACCATTCATCGCGCCCTCCTCGACCGCATGGAAGTCATCGAACTGGCCGGGTACACGGACACGGACAAACACCAGATCGCCCGCCGGTACCTCATCCCGCGTCAGCTGTCCGAACACGGGCTGCCGGCCGGCTCGGTCGCGGTCACGGACGGTGCGCTCCAGCTCATCATCCGCGAGTACACGCGGGAAGCTGGCGTGCGCAATCTCGAGCGCCATCTCGGGACGCTGGCCCGGAAGGTCGCGGCACGGGTCGCGACCGGCCCGCTGGACCCCGCGACGCTGCAACCGGACGTCGCGGTCGCCACGGTCAGCGCGGATGAACTGGCCGGGTACCTCGGCCCCGCCCGGTTCAAACGCGACATCCAGTTCCGCGTCGCGACCCCGGGCGTGGCGACAGGCGTCGCGTGGACCGAGAGCGGCGGTGACGTGCTGTTCATCGAAGCCACGTCGATGCCCGCGGGCCACGGCCAGATCACGCTGACCGGCCACCTCGGCACCGTGATGCAGGAATCCGCCCGCGCCGCGGTCAGCCTGCTCCGGTCGCGCTCGGGCGAACTGGGCCTGGCCGACGACGCCTTCAAGAAGCATGACCTGCACGTCCACGTCCCGGCTGGCGCCATCCCCAAGGACGGCCCGTCGGCGGGCGTCACGATGGCCACCGCCATCCTGTCGGCCATGCGTCGGCAGCCGGTCCGGGCGGACGTGGCCATGACCGGCGAGATCACGCTCAGCGGAGCCGTCCTGCCGGTCGGCGGCATCCGCGAAAAGGTGCTCGCGGCCCGGCGGTACGGGATCACGACGTTCATCCTGCCCGAACGAAACGCGGCCGATCTGGCCGAACTCCCGGACGATGTCCGGGGCGAGATGGTCTTCGTGCCCGCCCGGCATCTGGACGAGGTGCTGGCGCTGGCGCTGCCGCCCGCCGCGGCTCCCCCGCCCGCGCCCGTCACGGCGACACCCGGCGAGACGCCGTCAGACGAGCCGGCGGAGCCGGACGGTCCGGCGTCAGAACCGTAGTCACCATGCCACGACCGCCGGTCATCGTCTTCTATGTGTCGGGCCACGGGTTCGGCCACGCGTCGCGCGTCATCGAAGTCATCAACGCCATCGGCCTGCGGCGTCCGGACGCGGCGGTCGTAGTCCGGACGACAGCCGCGAAATGGCTGTTCGACGCCACGGTCCGCGTCCCGGTGCGGTACGAACACGCCGAAACGGATACCGGAGTCCTGCAGAAAGACAGCCTACAGCCCGACATCCCGGCGACGACGCGGGCCGCGGCCACGTTCTATCGCACGTTCGACGAACGGGTCGCAACCGAAGTGACGTTCCTGCGGGAATGCGGCGCGACAGCCGTCGTCGGCGACATTCCCCCGCTGGCCTTTCCCGCGGCCCGGCAGGCGGGCATTCCGGGCATCGCTCACGCCAACTTCACGTGGGACTGGATCTACGAAGGCTATGCCGACCTGCTGCGTGACGCTCCGGACGTGGTGCCCACGATCAGGCGCGCGTACGGCGACGTGTCGCTGACGTTGCGGCTGCCGATGTGCGGCGGCTTCGAAGGCTGGACCGCCCCCCTGGTGGACGTGCCGTTCGTCGCACGACGCTCGACACTCGAGCCGGGCGGGGTTCGCTCCTGTCTCGGCATCCACCCCGACCGTCGCCTCGTTCTGGCGTCATTTGGCGGGCTGGGGATCAAGGACCTGGACCTCTCGCCGCTCGCGCGCCTCGACGGCTACACCGTCGCCACGACCGGGCACGGTCTCTCGACGACGGGCCCGATCCCGGATTCGGTCGTGCTGCTCGACGATGTGCGGCTCTACAAGGAAGGCATCCGGTACGAAGACCTCGTGCGGGCGGCCGACGTCGTCGTGACGAAGCCCGGCTACGGGATCATCGCCGAGTGCGTGGCCAACGACACGGCGCTGCTCTACACCTCGCGCGGGCACTTCGTGGAATACGACGTGCTCGTGGCCGAGATGCCACGATTCCTGCGCGCACGGTTCATTCCGCAAGACGAACTCTACGCCGGCGCATGGGCACCGCACCTCGACGCGCTGCTGGCGCAGCCCGCGCCGCCCGAGCGCGCGGCGGTCAACGGCGCGGACCTCGCCGCCGAACAGATCCTCCGCGTCGTTGGATGACAGCGCGCCACGCTGGACTGGCGATCCCTGCGGTATGATGCTCGCCACACGCTGAGCGTGATGACCGTCGTCCGACGACCGCTGGGAGGCATTCGATGGTTTCTCGCCGCGACTTCCTGTCCCTGTCCGCTGCCGTGTCTGCGGGTTCCGTGCTCGGCGCCTCGGCGCCCGAGCCCGAAGTCCAGTCGGGCGCCGGACTTCCGCCGTCGCTGGCCGAGTTGACGTCGATGAAGGGCGAGGCGTCGCCCATCACGACGGCGGAACGTCAGGCACGCATCGTTCGCGCGCTGGCGTTGATGGCGACGCACAAGCTGGACGCGGTGCTGCTGGCCGGCGGCACGTCCACGGTCTACTTCACCAACGTCAACTGGTGGCTGAGCGAACGGTTCTTCGGCATCTTCCTGACGGCCAGGGGCGATCACTTCGTCGTGTGCCCGCATTTCGAGGAAGAGCGGGCGCGCGAGCAGCTCGACAGCGGCCCGCTCAAGGGGGCGCCCGTGCTCACCTGGCACGAACACGAAGACCCGTACGCCTCGAGCGCAAAGGGCCTGAAGGACCGAGGCATCGCGACCGGCCGCATCGGCATCGAGGAGACGGTGCGGTTCGTGTTTGCCGACGGCCTCGCGCACGCGGCCCCGGCCGCGTCCTGCGTGAGCGGGACACCGATTACCGCGGGATGCCGGATGGTCAAAGACGCCCACGAGATCGCGCTCATGCGCCTCGCCTCGCGCGTGACGCTGAAGGCCTACGCCGCGGCCTGGCGAGCGCTGAAGCCCGGCATGACGCAGAACGGCTTCGCCTCGCTCGTGTCGGCCGCGCACGCGCGCCTCGGCTTCGCCGGCAGCGCGGGGGTCCAGGTGGGCACGTACTCGGCCCTCCCCCACGGATCGGTGACGCCGCAAACCATCGACGAAGGCTCGATCCTGCTCATCGACGGCGGCTGCAGCGTGGAGGGGTACCGGTCGGACATCAGCCGCACGTTCGTCCTCGGGACACCTTCGGCGAAGATGAACCAGGTCTTCGAGATCGTCAAACGCGCGCAGACCGCCGCGCTGAACGCCGCCAGGCCTGGCGCCCCCTGCGAGGTGGTCGACGCCGCCGCGCGGAAGGTCATCGAGGATGCGGGCTTCGGCCCTGGCTACACGTACTTCTCGCACCGGCTCGGCCACGGCATGGGCATGGACGGCCACGAGTGGACGTACCTCGTGAAGGGCAACACGACGCCCATGGAAGCCGGGATGGTGTTCAGCGACGAGCCCGGAATCTACATCAGGGGTGAGTTCGGCGTGCGGCTTGAGGACGACCTGCTGGTCACACCGTCCGGGGCGGAGTTGCTCACGCCGCAGAGCACATCACTGGAGGCGCCGTTCGGCTAGAGTCGGCTTCAGGCCTCTGGCTTCTGGCGTCAGGCCTTGCCTCTGGCCGCTGGCCGCTGGCCGAGGGCCGAAAGCCGAGAGCCGAGAGCCGAGAGCCGAGAGCCGAGAGCCTGCGCTATTTCACGCAGGTCACCAAGTGCCACATCTTCGGGATGTTGACACGCTCGATCGCGGTCGCCTTCAGATCGGTCTGCGCGAGCAGTGCCTGCATGTCGAGGTCGGCCTTGAAGCCGGCGTGCACCGTCAGGGGCGTGACCATCTTCTCGATCGCGGACATCACGGGATTCGTGCTCCTGAAGTGATTCAGGAACATGATCCGGCCGCCAGGCCGGCAGACCCGCCGCATCTCGCGGGCAACCTGGATGGGATCGGGCACGACGTTGATCAGGTAGGGCCCGAACACGATATCGAAGGAATCGTCCGGGAACTCGATAGCCGTCGCGTCCATCTCGAACAGGCGCACGTGCGAGAACCCGCGCTTCGCGATGCGTTCGTGCGCCTTCTTGAGCATCGAGGGCGAGAAGTCGATGCCGGTCACCTGGCAATGCGTGGGGTACAGCACGACATTGATGCCGGTCCCGACGCCCACCTCGAGCACACGTTCACCCGGCTGGACGTTCATCCGCTCGATGGCGCGAAGGCGGCCCGGATGCAGCGCCGGACCGAAGAAGACGTCGTAGAACGACGCGATCTTGTCGTAGACGCCGTTGACGAACTCGCTCTCGACGGCCGTGTCCGACAACGCGCGCGTGGCGGCATCCGGACTCGTGAGCAGATCGCGGTCAGACTGGGGCAACGGCGTTTCGCGCATGGTCATGGATATGTCCGGTAACAGTGAAGCACTATAGTCCCGCGGGGCACCCGGGGCAAGCGGCCCCCCCTCGTCAGGCCACAGACTGGATTACGCGCAGCAGCGCCTCGAGGTTTCCTCCGGCACCGCCAATCTGGAGGCCCTGGACGTCACCGGCCAGCGCCGTGGCGAGCTCGCAGGCGATGGCGATCCCCTCTTCGGTCGCCTCCCCGCGTTCTTCGGCCCGTTGCATCCGCTCGACGAGGTCGGGCGGAACCCGCGTGCCCGGCACTTCGTTCGCCAGGTATTCGGCGTTGCGCAACGAATCGAAGACCCAGATGCCGGCCACGACCGGCACGTGCGCCGCGCCCATCCTCGCGATGAACTCGCGAAGGGGGGCCACGTCGAAGACCGGTTGCGTCACGGCGAACTCGGCCCCCGCTTCGACCTTGTAGGCAAAACGTTTCAGTTCGAGTTCCAGGTCGAGGGCCGTCGGATTGGCGGCCACGCCGAGGTGGAAACTCGTCGGCACGCCAATCGCCGCGCCGCCGACATCGTGGCCGTGATTCAGCCGATTGACGACGTTGGCGAGGCCGATCGCATCGACGTCGAAGACCCCCGTGGCGCGGGGGTAGTCACCCAGGACCGGCGGGTTCCCGGTGGTGACGAGCAGATTACGCACGCCCATGGCATGGGCGCCGAGCAGGTCGGACTGCATTCCGAGCAGGTTCCGATCGCGGCACGTGTAATGGAGCAGCGTCTCGATGCCCGCCTGCTGCTCGATCAGGACGGCCGACGCCAGCGCGCTCGTCGACGCCCTCAGTCGGGGACTGTCCGGGATGTTGATCGCATCGACGCCCCGAATCCTGAGCGTGCGCGCGCGTTCGATCAGGAGGCCGCATTCGTGCCCGCGGGGCGGGGCGAGTTCGGCCAGCACGACGAACTTGCCTCGCGACAACGCGGAGGCCAGCCGCGACTTCTGTGCGAGGGGCGTCGGGGGCACCACCGGCGGGTGCACCGGGGTCGGTGCCGCCAGCACGGCTGCCGATGCCGCCCGGGCCACGGCCGGCGACAACACCCGCATCGCCGCCTTGATCTGGCGGATATGTTCGGGCGTCGTCCCGCAGCAGCCGCCGATGAGGCGCACGCCCTTCTGGGCGAAACGCCGCGCGTACGACGCCATGTACTCGGGCGAACTGAGGTAGATCGTCCGGCCCTCGATATCGCGCGGCTTGCCGGCATTGGGCTGGGCCGAGAGCCGCTTCGAGGTGACGACCGCCATCCGCTCGATCGTCTCGAGCAGCGGCGCCGGCCCCACGCTGCAGTTCAGCCCGATGACGTCGGCCCCGGTGGCTTCGAGCAGCGGGGTGAATTCTTCGGGAGGCATGCCGTCCAGGCTGTGGCCGTCCTCTTCCGCCGTCATCTGCGCGACAATCGGCAGCCCGCAGACCGAACGCACCGCGGCGACCGCCGCGCGGATTTCGTTGATGTCGCGGAACGTCTCGATGATGAACAGGTCGACGCCGCCGTCGATGAGCGCCCTGGCCTGCTCGCGGAACCGTTCTTCCGCTTCGTCGACGCCCATCCGTCCGAACGGTTCGATGCGGATGCCGAGCGGCCCGATCGCGCCCGCCACGTACGCCTGCTCGCGCGCGGCGTGACGGGCGATGCGCGCGCCTTGGACGTTGATCGAGTGGAGCTTGTCCGCCAGCCCGAAACTGGCCAGCTTGATGCGGTTGGCCCCGAACGTATTGGTCTCGATGACGTCAGCGCCCGCCCGGACGTACTCCAGGTGGACCTCGGCGACCAGGTCGGGTTGCGTAAGATTCAGGCCGTCGAAGCAACGGTTGACGAACACGCCCTTCGAGTACAGGCGCGTGCCCATCGCCCCGTCGCAGACGAGGACGTGATCGTCGATCGCATCGAGGAACGGCGGCAGGGACACGGCGTCAGGTCTCCAGCCGCTCGTACTTCCAGGTCTCGAGATCCACCAGGAGGTACGACACCCCGACCGGGTCGAGGCCGATGGAACGAATGCCCTGCCGGACCTCATCGCTGTAGACGTGGTGATGCCCGGACAGATGCAGACGCGGGCGCAACGTGGCTAGCACTTCGTTGATGGGTGTCTTGCCGACGTCCTGCCGACGGCCTCGCACGTCGAGCGAGAACGGGCGCGCGGACTCGTGCGACAGGAACAGGTCGATGTTCACGAGGCGCTTGCAGGCCTCGACCTCGGCCCGGACGAAGTGGCGCCGTTTGTCGTCGCGGGCGAGCGGCGGGAACGCCCGCCCTTCGACGTCCTGGATCCGGGGCTTCGGCAGGTCCACGGGCAACGTCTCGTACCAGGTCGGCGCGAACGTCCCGCCCAGCCCGACCGCACGCACCCCTCCCACCCGCATCGGAATGCCGTTCGGCACGTAGTGCAGGTTGTCGAGCGGCGCCGTACCGTGCGCCAGCCGCGAGATGTACTCGAGGTTGTCGTTGTTGCCCTTGATCCAGTAGAGCGGTTTCGGAGGCGCCTCGTACGTACCCTCGGCGCTCCCCAGGTCGCCCACCGACACCCACACCGGGATGTCGGCGTGGCGGGCCATGATCGCCCGGACCGACGCGAAGTCACCGTGCACGTCGCCCAAGGCGCCGAGTCTCATGGCACTCGTCTACCGCCCGGCGGCCGGCGCCGCCGCTGTAGCCGCCGGAACGAGCAGGTCCTGCTTGTCCCAGATGAAGTCCGACTTGCTGTACACCGCCAACTCGTAGTCCTTGCCCATGAAGATGGCGGACACCGGGCACGCTTCTTCGCAGTAGCCGCAGAAGATGCACCGCGTCTTGTGAATCTGGTAGATCTTCGCGTATCGCGGCCCGGCCGCGACCGACCCGTCGTTTTCCGCCGGCTCGAGATAAATCGCATCGGCCGGACAGGCCACCGAACACAAGCCGCAGGCCACGCACTTCTCCAGGCCGTCTTCGTCGCGCATCAGCACCTGCTTGCCCCGATATTTCGGGAACACCGGTACTTTCTGCTCCGGGTAGTTCACCGTGATCGGCTTCTTGAAGAAGTGCCTGAGCGTCGTGGCAAATCCGACAATGAACGGGCGAATCATGCGGTCAACCCTCCACGCCGACGAGCGGCGACGCGCTGGCCCCTGCGCGTGGTCCCTTCGCTCATCATAACACGTGGCCTGTCAGCAGTTTGACAGGGTTTGGGGACGGCCGCTATAGTCGTACCCGTGGTTCAGGATCCGCGTCTGCTCTCGGCGGAGTACTACCTCCTGACCACACTGGTCGTCAAAGTGGCGGCCATGGCCGTCCTGGCCATCATGCTGTCCCGGTACCACCGCTTCCGGGACGTCCTCATCCGCGAAACCCGGGACTGGCCCACGCGCCTGTTCTTTGCCTTCGGGCTCGGCCTTCCGATGGCCGCGGGCACGACCGTCCGAATCCTCCTCCGCTACGACGCGGCGGACATGCCCCTCGAAGGCGCGTTCCTGGCCGGCCTGGTCACCGGGCCCTGGGCCGGCGCACTGGTGGGCGGCATGATCGGTCTCCCCAGCCTGATTGCGGGTGAAACCCTGTCGCTCCCCTTCGCCGTCGGTTGCGGACTGGTCGCCGGATGGCTGCGCGCGGTCGCCCCGAAAGAGGCGATCTGGCGATTCTCGCCCCTGACCTTCAGCGAACTCCACAAACACGTCTGGCGGGTGTTCCGCAATTTCCGGATCGACTGGCAGATCGTGCTCATCGCGGTCATCGTGGGCCTCGAATTGCTCCGTCAGTCCATTGCCGGCCACCGCCCGACCATGCTGTTCCAGCTCGCACCGCGTTCGGTCTTCACGATCGTCCTGGAATGCGTGGCGGCCGTCATGTGCGTGGCGGCGCCCATCAAGATCTGGAACACCGCCAGGATCGAACACCGGCTGCGGGAACACGAGAAACTCCTGATGCAGGCACGGATCGACGGGCTGACCCGCCAGATCAACCCGCATTTCCTCTTCAACACGCTCACGTCCATCTCGTCGCTGGTCCGGACCAATCCTGAAACGGCCCGGATGCTGATCCTGAAACTCTCGAACCTGCTTCGTCGTCTCCTGAGAAGCCAGGACCATTTCGTGCCGCTCCGGGACGAACTGGCATCGGTGGACGAATACCTCGACATCGAACTGGTGCGCTTCGGACCGCGCCTCACCGTCGAGAAGGACATCGCGCCCGACACGCTGGACGTCCGCGTGCCGAGCATGTTGCTGCAGCCGCTGGTCGAGAACGCAATCAAACATGGCATCTCCCGCAAGGTCGGCGGCGGACGCCTCGTCGTCCGCAGTTTCCTGGAGGGACGGATCGTCATCATCGAGGTCGACGACAACGGCGTCGGCATGACGGACGAACGGCTGCAGGTCGCCATGACCGATGGAATCGGCCTGAGCAACGTGGACGAGCGGCTGCGCGTGATGTACGGCACCGACGCCCACATCATCCTGACGAGCGAGCCGGGGCGGGGCACCGTGGCGCGTATCGAGGTCCCCGTGACACCGCCCCAGGAGCGCGCGGTCGCATGAGCATCAGGTTCCAGGCCGTCGTGGTCGACGATGAACCGCCGGCCCGGGAGGAGTTGTGTTACTTGCTCGGCCAGGTGGGCGGTGTCGACATCGTCGGGCAGGCGTCGAACGGCATTGATGCGCTCGCGATCATCGAGTCGTCCCGACCGCACGCGGCGTTCCTCGACGTGCAGATGCCCGGCCTGACCGGCTTCGAAGTCGCCCGCCTCCTGCTCGACCGCCAGGTGCCGACCAACGTGGTGTTCGTCACGGCGTTCGACCAGTACGCCATCGACGCGTTCGAGGTCAACGCCGTGGATTACCTCCTCAAGCCCGTCGAACAGGAGCGGCTGGCGCGGTCGGTGCAGCGCCTGTCGGGCCGCGTCGGGATGACGGAAGCCGACGAAAGGGTTGAGCGTCTCGTGCGCATGGTCGTCGATCGGCAGCAGCAGCGCAGCCAACTCGCCGTGAAGGTCGGGGAGCATCTGCTCCTGGTGCACGCGGAGGACCTGATCTTCGCGTCGATGGAAGGCGATACAATACAGATAGTCACCAGCCACCTCTCGGGAGCGTCGAACTATCGGACGCTCGATGAGTTGCAGGCCCGGCTCGACCCGGCGGTGTTCTGGCGGGTCCACCGGTCGCACCTGGTGAATATCAACAAGATCAAGGAGATCGTCCCTTGGTTCAGCAGGAACTACGTCCTGAGAATGACGGATTCGAAGGGCACGGAAATACCGGTGAGCCGGTCGCAAACGAAACGTCTGCGGGACTACCTGAAGTTGTAGCGCCTGACTCGCCGGCGCTCCCGACCCCGATGGAAGCCGGCCCTCAGCCCGGAGAGTTGTCGGGACCGGCCCCCGTGGCCGCGGTGCCGGCGCCCCGGCCGCCCCGGGTCGACCGGTGGGCCATGGTCCGCGACGAGGCGCTCGCGTGGATTCGGACACTCGCCTCGGCCGCCGTCTACGCCACGTTGATTGTCACGTTCGGGTTCCAGGTGGCGCGGGTCGAAGGGCTCAGCATGGCGCCGACGCTCCAGGACCAGGACCGCCTCATCGTCAACAAGGCGATCTACCGGCTCAGTTCACCCCGGCGGGGCGACATCGTGATGCTCCTCTACCCCACCGACCCGGAGAAGTCGTTCGTGAAGCGGGTCATCGCGGAAGAGGGCGACACGCTGCGCATTGCGGACGGGCGGGTGTACGTCAACGACGTGCCGCTCGATGACGACTACGTCCCGGCCGAGTATCGCAGCCACGACGACTGGGGCCCGCAGGTCATCGCGCCAGGCTACTACTTCGTGATGGGCGATCATCGGAACAACAGTTCCGACAGCCGGCACTGGGGCCTGGTCCCGAAGAAATACATCATCGGGAAGGTGCTGGTCCGCTGGTGGCCGATGCCGAAGGCGACGGTGTTCTAAGAACAGGGATCAGGGATCAGGGAATAGGCGGGAGGCGAGAGGGCAAGGCCGAGAGCCGCTGGCCGCAAGCCGAGAGCCTTCAGCTCGCGGGAGCTTCCCGCACGTACAGCCCTTCGATCACGTCCGCCCAGCGTTCTTCGACGACGCGCCGGCGGAGTTTCATCGTGGGCGTCAGTTCCCCGCCCTCGATGCTCAGTTCGGCGGGCAGGACCGCGAATCGTTTGATCTTCTCGAACTGCGCCAGGTCGATGTTGATCTGGTCGATGATGGCCTGGTACAGCGCGACGACGTCGTTCCGCTGGACGAGGACGGAGTGGTCCGACGGCAGGTCTGCCCCGCCGCCAAGCCGCGTCCTCAACTCGACGAAGTTCGGGATGATCAGCGCTGCCGGGAAATTGCGCCGGTCTCCGACCAGCACGGCTTCGGCCACGAGCGGGTTGCCCTTCATCCGCTGCTCGATGGGCTGCGGCGCGATGTTCTTGCCGCCCGACGTGACGATCAGATCCTTCTTGCGATCGGTGATCGCCAGGTACCCCTCGGCATCGACGTGCCCGACGTCGCCGGTATGGAACCAGCCGTCGGTGATGGCCGCGGCGGTATCGGCGGGGCGCTTGTAGTACCCCCGCATGATGTTGGGCCCGCGCGCCAGGATCTCACCATCCTCCGCGATCCTGATCTCGACGCCGGGAATCGGCCGCCCGACCATGCCCAGACGCGGCGCCTCGGGCGGATTCAGGGTCAGCACGGGCGACGTTTCGGTCAGCCCGTACCCCTCGTAGATCGGAATCCCCATGGCGAAGAAGAACTCCGCGGTGCTCCGCGAGAGCGGTGCGCTGCCGGACACCATGAAACGAATCCGCCCTCCGCTCTTGGCGCGGACCTTCTTCCAGATGAGCGCGTCGGCCAAGGGGGCCTGAAGCCGCGCGGCCAGCGAGGGCGGAGCGCCACCGAGTACCGAAGCCGCCATCTGATGCCCGATCCCGAGCGCCCAGTTGAACAGCGCCCGGCGAACCGCCGGTGCACGGTTGACCGTCTCGACAACGGCCGAGTGGTACTTCTCGTACACGCGCGGCACGCCCGTCATGATCGTCGGAGCCACGTGTTCCAGGTCGCGGGCCACGGTCTGGAGCGACTCGGCAAAGACGACCGTCGCGCCCGCGTAGAGGAAGAGGTAGATCGCCAGCCGCTCGAACGTGTGACTGAGCGGCAGGAACGACAGGGCCATGTCCGCCGGGGTGACCTTCAGGAGCGTGTTGGCCGACACCAGGTTCGACAGGATGTTGTGGTGCGTCAGCACCACTCCCTTCGGCGTGCCGGTCGTCCCCGACGTGTAGATGATTGTCGCCGTATCGGACGGGTCGATGGCGGCGATGCGGGCCCGGTACGCCGCGTCCAGCGCGGGATCGGCCTCGAGCAGCCGGCGCCCCGACGCCTCGACGTCCGCCATGGACATCACGGGCACGGTCGAACCGGCCTTCGCCTCGAGGAGCGGTCCGGGGGCGACAACGACCACCGCCCTGACCGTCGGCAGGTCCGGCAGGACCTCGAGCACCTTTGCCGCCTGGACATCGTCCGACACCACCACGACGGACGCTTCCGCGTCGTAGAGGATGAACTGGGTCTGGCTGGTCGAAAGAGTGGGATAAACGGGGACGGTGATGGCGCCGGCGGTCAGGAAGGCCTGATCCGCGATGGACCATTCCGGGCGGCTCTCGCAGACGATGCCGGCCCGGTCCCCTCTGCGCAGCCCGAGTGCCTGCAGCCCGAGGCTCACGGCGCGGATGCGATCCTGGTACTCTGCGCCCGACACGTCCACGTACTTGTCGCCGACGCAGCGGCGAATGAGTGCGGGCCGGTTGTACCTGGCCGCGATGTACTGCGGCAGGTCGGCGAGTGTTCTGACGTCGGTGAAGGCCTGTTCCGGCACGGTCATCGTGGGCGTAAAGTCTTACTCTCGTGCGTTTACGGGCGACGGTCAGCCGCGCCGGACGATTCTACGCTAATACCCCGCCTGCTTGTCGACAAGATTCAGCAGGGGCCAGCCTGCGCGGAATCGCCGCAGGTTTTCGGCAAACAGGTCCACGGCCGCCTCCCAGTAGTCATCCCTGAAGCCGGCGACGTGGGGTGTAATGATGACATTCGGCATGCCCCAGAGGGGACTGTCGCCGGAGAGCGGCTCCTTCTCGAGCACGTCGAGCCCGGCGCCCGCGAGGCGCCCCGCCGCCAGGGCATCGATCAGGTCTTTCTCCCTCACGAGCTTGCCGCGCGCCACGTTGATGAGCCACGACGAAGGTTTCATCAGTGCCAGTTCTGGCGCGCCGATCAGTTCGCGCGTTTGTTCCGTCAAGGGTGCGGCGATGACGACGATGTCCGACTCGGCCAGCAGCTGGGGCAGCCCCGAGGCCGGAAGCACCACGGCGACTTCCGGCGGGTGTTCGGCTTTCGTATCGCGGCGGGTGGCGATGACACGGAGGCCCAGTCCCGACGCCATCTGGGCGAGGCGCGCCCCGATCGCCCCGAGGCCGATGATCCCGATCGTACGGCCGTGGAGCGTCGGCAGCCCCGAGAGTTCGTGCTGAACCCACCGGGCCGCGCGCTGCGCCTCGAACGCCTTTGGCAGGCGCCTGGCGAGCGCGAAGATGAGGGCGATGGCGTGTTCGGCAACGGCCCTGGCGTTCATGCCCCGGGAGTTGGTCAACTGCACGTCGCTCGTACGCATCTCCGGGAACAGCATCGAGCCGACACCGGCGGCGGGGCTATGCACCCAGCGGAGCGCTTTCGCGGCCCGGAAGGCATCGGCGGTCAGGCACGACGTGAAGGCGACATCGACATCGGCGACGCCCTCGACCATCGACGGCGTGGTGTCGGCGTACGAGAACAGCACGTCCGGGAACAGGCGCCTCAGTTCGTCCACGTGCGACGCGGGCATCGTCCAGGCGTCGGTGTCCGAGTAGATGGCGACGAGGACCTTGAGGTCGGCGCTCATCGGCCTTGGCGCTTCCAGTGCCCGGAACGCCCGCCGGATTTCTCGAGCAGCCGGATGTCCCCGATGACAACGCCGCGGTCCACCGCTTTCACCATGTCGTAGACGGTCAGGGCGGCCGCCGCGACGGCGGTGAGCGCCTCCATCTCGACGCCGGTCTGCCCGATGGTGCGGGCCACCGCGTCGACCCGGTAACCGCCGCGGGCCGCCCGGAGCCGTACGTCGCAGTGCGTCAGCGCGATGGGATGGCACAGCGGGATGAGGTCGGACGTCCGCTTGGCGGCCATGATGCCCGCGAGGCGCGCGGCTTCGAGCGGGTCACCCTTCGCCACCTGGCCCGACCGGATCAGGCGCGCGGTCGCGGGGGCCATCGACACGAACCCGGCCGCCCGAGCCTCGCGCTCGGTCGCGGGTTTGTCGCCGACATCCACCATCCGGATCCGGCCCTTCGCATCGACGTGCGACAGGGTGCGAGGTCGTTTGGGCATACGGTTGCCCGGATCTTACGTTGCGGCTGTGAATGGGTCAAACGTCGGCGAAAGGGGCCAGGCCCCCTTCCGGGATTCGGAAAAGGGGGCCTGGCCCCCTTTCGGGGGTCCGGAAAAGGGGGCCAGGCCCCCTTCTTTCACCGGCGGACGAACGAAGACGGGGACACCTTCCGTTTCACGTTCAAAACGGAAGGCGTCCCCGTTTCGTCGGACGCTCGCGAGAAGGGAGACGTCCCCCGTGTCGCGGCTCGCTACTTCTTCACCGGCGCGGTCGCGGGCGTGGCTGCCGGGGGACGACTCAGTTCGTACGCCAACGCCATCTCGAAGTACTCCGGGGCCAGTGCTTCATCCACGCGGACACCGTTGATGAGGATGGTGGGCGTGCCGCGCAAGCCCAGCGACGCGCCGTCATCGACGTCTCTCTTCACGCCGGCCAGAGCCCCGGCGTATCGAGCGTCGAAATCGGTCACCCCGCCGATGTCGCGGGCCGCCTGCCTCACCGCACCTGGCGTAAGGATGTCGTGATTGGCGTACAGCCAATCCGCCAACCGGGCCTTACGCTCGGACGGAGCCAATCGCACGGCGACTGCGGCCTCGCAGGCCGCATAGTGGAGGTCCCGCGCCAGCCCGGGGTTACACTCGCGTTCCAGGGGGAAGTCTTTGCGAATGATACGTATCGCACGAGGATGCTGGCGTTCAAGTCGAGCGAGCACCTGCTGATACGGCACGTGCACGCGGGCGCAGATCGAACACTGGTAGTCCGAGAAGATCACGACAGTCACCCGAGAGTCATCCGGGGGCGGAGAGGGCGTGCCCCTCGGGCGGGCCGACCAGAACGCGACGAACTCCGGCGTTGGCACGATGGGACGTTCGACTCCGGGGTCCTGCATCCCCGATCCGGACGCCTCGCTCGCGGAGGCCAGGCGGCTCGGCGACCAACCGGCAGCCTGAATCCAGGCGAAGCCCATCGCTGCCACCACCGCCAACGCCAATCCGGACAGGGGACCCGATACGCGTGACCACATGACGCCTCACCTCGCAATCGGTGTCCACTCCGCCTTCAGCACACACTCCTGGTCACGGTCACCATTCCGCCGGACTTCGCCAACAGGACGCGGGCTGCCCTCGGTGTCCGTGCAGTAGACGCCGACCAACGCCGTCGCCTCGTGTGCCCCCCCCGCTTTCTGTCCGGCTCGGAACGCACCTGCGCCAACCGCGATTACGACCACCGCCGCAGCGAGTCCCAGCGGCAGCGTCTTCCGAAGGTGCCGCGCCGAGACGCCCCCAGACAACGCGCTCGGAAGCCGACGGTAGAAGCCCGGCCCTGGCGTCCGGGCCTCCTGTTCAAACCGTTCTCGAAGTCTCACGAACGCAACGAGCGCCTGCGGCCCCCCGGACTCACGCAGGGCGCGCTCGAGCACGTCCGGGTCGACCCGTTCTCCGTCCACGAGTGCCGACAATGTCTCACCAGCGCCCGGTGTGATCACGGCTCTTGGCCTCCCCAATCATCATGTCCGTTAGGCCCGCACAGCATCGATCGCAATGCGACTCGCGCCCGGTAGATCCGGCACCGTACGGCGGCCGATGTCGCACCGACGACACGGGCGATGTCGTCATGGCCGAGTCCTGAGACCACTCGGAGCACGAAGACCTCGCGATCCTGCTCAGGTAACCTGCCGAGCGCTTCGGCCAGCGCGGCGCGTTCCGGAATCCTCGCGTTGACGCGCACGTCCTCCTCCAGAGGAACGGCGGGCTCGCGCCCGTTCCGCCGGTGGCCGTCAACCAGGAGATTCCGAGCGATGGCCAATAGCCAGGCCAGGTCCTTCCCCCGGTCGTCGTAGGCTGTGATACTCCGTACGACGCGGAGGAACACCTCCTGGGTGACGTCCTCGGCGACGTCACTCCGCCCCGTCATCTTCAATGCGTAGCGGTAGACCACCAGATGATGACGACGGAAAAGTTCCGCGGCGGATGCGGCCATGCCCCTCCTGCTGCAGAGAACGACGGGAGGCGTCAATCATCTCAGCCAACTGCGGGAATCTCTTCCTGGAGAACAAGAAAGGG
>CAZJRM010000053.1:0-25186 GCA_964547975.1 uncultured Vicinamibacterales bacterium
GCGGCCTCTACTGGCACTTCGTCGACATCGTCTGGATCTTCCTGTTCCCGCTGCTCTACCTGATCGACAGGCATGGGCCTTGAGACAGGGGCAAGGGACTAGGCGAGAGGGAAGAGGGGAAAGGGAACAGGGAATAGCGAACGGGCGAGAGGGAATGGCGATGTCAGAGCACGCACAGGCGGCGGTACACGGGGGCGAGGAGATGCAGGCGGCCGCACACGTCGTGTCGCCCCGCACCTACGTCACCATCTTTCTGGCGCTCATGGTGCTGACGGCCGTGACCGTCGGGACGGCGTTCATCGACTTGGGCCCGTTCAACACCATCGTCGCGCTCGTCATCGCCTGCACCAAGATGCTGCTGGTCGTGCTCTATTTCATGCACGTCCGCTACAGCAGCCGGCTGACCTGGGCGGTGGTCGGAGGGGGATTTTTCTGGCTGGCCCTCCTCCTGCTGCTGACCCTGTCCGACTACGTGACTCGGGGTCCGGGCTGGCTGCGCTACGGCTGAGTTTTCTTTCCGGGCCCCACGTCCCATGCCCCATGCCCCATGCTATAAGTGAGAACGCCCGACGTGGCGACGGCACATGGCCGACACACTGCTGTTTCTCACCGAGCTCATGGGGATGCGGGTCTACGACCTCAAGGGTCGTCGCATCGGACGTGTGCGAGACGCCGGGGTCGTCCCCCGCGTGGATGCCGCGCGCGTCGACCGTTTCCTGATCGGCGGAGAACTGAACTGGTGGTCGGTCCGCCACGAGCAGGTGTCGTCCATCACCATCGACGGGATCTACCTCCACGACGAGCAGGTCACGCCCTACCACGACGACGAATACATGCTGCGGATCGCTCGGGACCTGCTCGACCAGCAGATCATCGACGTCCACGGCCGCAAGGTGGTCCGCGTCAATGACGTGACCTTCGAGGTCCGCAAGACGAACGCCCACGAGGAACTCGTCGTCCGGGAAGTGGACATCGGGATGCGGAGCATCTTCCGCCGCCTCGCGCAGGGCGTGCTGCCGCCCCGCCTGATCCGCCGGCTCATGTCGCGCATCGCGCCGAATTCCATCCGCTGGGAGTTCTGTAACATCGTGGAGTCGGATCCCCAGCGCCGGCTGCGACTCAATATCACACACACCGCGCTCGAGGAGTTGCACCCGGCGGATCTCGCCGACATCGTCGAAGACCTGAGCCCCGAGGACCGCGAAGCCATCTTCGAGTCGATCGACAGCGAGGTCGCGGCCGAGGCGCTGGCGGAAGTCGAGGACCCGCGGATTCAGGCCAACATCCTCGAGTCTCTCGAGGCGGAACGCGCGGCCGACATCGTCGAGGAGATGGACCCGGCCGAGGCGGCCGACGTGCTGGAAGAACTCGAAGACGAGACGTCCGAGGCCATCCTCGAGGAAATGGAGCCGGAGGAAAAGACGGACGTCGAAGAGGCTCTCGAACTCCACGAAGACTCGGCGGGCCGCCTGATGAACTCGGAACTGATCGCCCTGCCGGACACGGCGACGGTCGCCGACGCGATGCGCGCGATCAGGGAGAATCCTGACCTCGTCGACTCGCTCACGACGTTGTACCTCGAGTCGGCCGACGGCCGGCTCACCGGCGTCGTCCCCGTGGCGCGCCTGGTACTTGCATCGACAGACACGCCCCTGGCGTCGCTCGGCCTCGATGAATGGATCTCCGTGCCGATCGCCGAACACGCCGACCGCGTGATCGAGACGGTGGACAAGTACAACCTGATGGCGCTGCCCGTCGTCGACAACGACGGCCGCCTCGTCGGCACGGTCACGGCCGACGATGTGATCACCGAGTTGCGGCAGGAGTAGACCGTGCGGCTCGTCGAACGCCTCCCCCGCCCGCTCGTCGTCTTCTTCAGCGTCATCGGCCCGGGGTTCATCACCGCGATGGTCGACAACGACGCGGGCGGCATCTACACGTACTCGGAAGCGGGCGCCCGGTTCGGCTACACGCTGCTCTGGACGCTGCCGCCCATCGCCCTGCTCCTGGTGATCACGCAGGAGATGAACGCACGCATGGGCGCGGTCACGGGCAAGGGCCTGTCGGACCTGATCCGGGAGGAATACGGGCTGCGCAAGACGTTCCTGGTCATGGCGCTGCTCGTCATCGCCAACTTCACGAACGTGATGGCGAACTTCGCTGGCGTGGCCTCCGCGCTCGAGCTCTTCCACGTCAGCCGGTACATCTCCGTGCCGCTGGCGGCGGCGGCCGTCTGGTTCCTCGTGGTGAAGGGCACCTACAACAGTGTCGAGAAGATCTTCCTCGGCGCGTGCGTGACCTACATTGCCTACATCATCGCGGCGGTGCTCATCAGCCCGGACTGGGAGGCCTCGGCGCTGGCGAGCGTGCGGCCCGTGTTCATGAGCGACAGCATCTACCTCACGTTGATCGTCGGCCTAGTCGGCACCTCGGTCGCACCGTGGATGCAGTTCTACCTGCAGGCGGCGGTCGTCGAGAAGGGCATCAACGTCAAGGACTACGCCGAGTCGCGGATAGAAGTCATCGTCGGCTGCATCGTCATGGTGGTGGTGGCGTTCTTCATCGTCGTGGCGTGCGCGGCGGCCATCTGGTCGAAGGGGCCCCGCGGCATCACGAGCGCCACGGACGCGGCGCTCGCGCTGAAGCCGTTCGGGGAGTACGCCTACCTGCTCTTCAGCGCGGGACTGCTGAACGCGTCGCTGTTCGCGGCGAGCATCCTGCCGTTGTCCACCGCCTACTCGGTGTGCGAAGGGCTCGGCTTCGAATCCGGCGTGAACAAGCGGTTCCGAGAAGCGCCGATCTTCTACTGGCTGTATACGCTGCTGATCGTCCTGGGCGCCGGCGTGGTGCTGGTTCCGGGATTCCCGCTGGTGCGGATGATCCTCTTCTCGCAGGTCGTCAACGGCCTGTTGTTGCCGCTGGTGCTGTTCTTCATGATCAAGCTCGTGAACAACCGCAACCTGATGCACGAGTGGGTCAATCCGAAACTCTACAACTTCGTGGCCTGGGTCGCCGTCGTCGTGGTGGCCGGCCTCGCCATCGTCCTGCTCGGCATGACCGTACGGGACCTGCATCTCTTCGCATGACGGATTCGCATCGAGACCACTCTCCCACATCACGGATCTGGATGGTGCTGGGACGGGCGCGAAGCATGCGTTCGTCCCAGGCGGGACCGTCCGTGCCCGCGCCGGTGCCCGCATCGGCTCCAGACGCCCTCGTCCGATCGGCGTTCTGGATCGTGCTCGGGCGTGCGCCATCCGAGCAGGAGCTTCGGGAACGCACCCAGGCCATCGAGTCCGGACAACCGGTGGCGTCGTTCATCCACGCGCTCATCGGGTCGCGGGAGTTCCGGTTTATCTACGACTGGTATGCCGGTCGGGCCGACCGGCCGGCCCGGCGGGTCCCGGAGCTCGAGAGCGGTTTGCGCGCGCTCGGAGATCCCCGGTGGTTCGTCGAGCGCGCGTACGAATACCTGCTCGGGCGGGCGGCTGATGGGGAGGGCCTGGAGTATTACAGCGCTCGGCTACTGGACGATGCGCCGAGGCTGCAGGTGCTGATGACGCTGGTCTCGTCGGGAGAATTCGAGCAGCGTTTCCGACAGGTCTGTCCGGACGTCGGCGTGATTCCGTGCGACGTGCAGCTGTGCGAACTGGCGAATCCCGCCAAGTGGGACAACCCGGAGTGGGTCGCGCTGCTCGCGTCGCTGCGGACGATGCCGACCGACAAGCTGTCGATGCATCGGAAGGGGTACGAGTTCGCACAGTTGTTGTTCGCGCTGACGCGGCTGGGCGCGCTGACGCCGGACGCGCGCGTTCTCAGCGTCGGGGCCGGGCACGAACCGCCGCTGTACTGGCTGGCGAATCGTGTCGGATTGGTCGTTGCGACGGACATGTACGACACCGGGTGGAAGGACGCCTGGGGCGCGGAGGGCGACGACCGGGTCCTGAAACGCCCGGAGGAGTACGCGCCGTTCGAGTACCGCAGGGACCGGCTGGTGTTCCTGAAGATGGATGGCCGGCGCCTCGCCTTTCCGACCGCAAGTTTCGACGTGGTCTACTCGTTGTCGTCGATCGAGCATTTCGGAGGACTGCAGGGGGCCATCGACGCGATGGACGACATGGCGCGCGTGCTGAAACCGGGCGGATTGCTGGTCCTGGCCACCGAGTACTGCCTGAGCGGCCCGCCCCACCATGAAGCGTTCCAGCCATCGGAAGTCCGGGAGTTGCTGACGCGGCCGGGACTGGAACTGGTGGAGCCGATCGATGAAGGTGTGTACCGGCGCTACGAGATGGCGAGCGTGGACCTGCAGAAGAACCCGTTCCAGACGCCACACATGGCGGTCAGGGACGGCGAAACGCACTTCACGTCGGTGGTGGCGTGCCTGCGGAGGGTCTCCCCAGGTGCTGGCGACTCAGCGCTAGAGGCTAGCCCCTAGCCCCTAGCCCCTAGAAACAGAACCGGCCCGCCGGACGCGATGTCCGGCGGGCCGGTTGCTGTCGAGTTTCGACCTGACCTAGAACCGGATGTTCAGCTTCGCGTAGACGCCCTTGGCGTCGTAGTTGCCGAAGTTCGGCTTCATGAAGATCAGGATCGCCTGCGGCATCAGCAGGTCACCATCCGTGTATTCGTCCGCGTACTCGAACTTCTCGTAGAAGCCGCCGACGCCCAGTTCCCAGTTCTTCGACATCGCATAGTTGAGCTGCGCGTTGAACGTGGTGATCTTGGTGTCGTCGAGGTCCGTCATGTCGCGCACCACGCCGGGCACGCCCGCCGTCACGCGGCCGGTGTAGAACGCGCCGGTCGGATTGGCGGTGATGTCCATCAGACCATCGACCTTCTGATGGATCGCGTTCAGGTCGAAGGTCCACTTCTCCGGCACGAGCTGGATCATGGCGTTCGCACCGAACGAATCAGACTTGTCGGAGCCTTCGTAGCGGAGCAGGTTGTTGAGGTTGGCACCGGTCGTGGTGGACCACTGGTTCGCGGTGCGGTCCTTCTCGTACGTGTAGAACGCGGTGAACTCGGCGCGGCTGCTCGGATGGAATCCGATTTCCGCCGTGTACGAGTCGTACTTGGCGCTCAACAGCCCGCTCGGGGTGCCAGCAATCGGCAAGGCGCCTGCCGCGGGGGCACCGGACACGACCTGGATGCGGTCCGGGCGGTTCGGATACGTCACATCGCGCAGGAAGTAGGCGAACGTGACATCGAACATCTGGTGCGGGTTGAGTTCGATATCGACACCGACGCGCTTGGTCTCGCGCTCGGCCTCGTCCGACTGGAACCCGTAGATGGTGTGCCCCTCGGCCGTGCGCTTCGCCTGGTCGAAGGTTCCTCGAACACCCAGCCACTCGGCAGCGTGGAACAGGGCCGAGAAGGCGTAGCCGGTATCCTTGCCGGTTTCGGCCTCACGGTTGGTCCGCGTGAGCTTGGCGTGGCGGAACTGGCCTTCCAGCGTCAGGGCGGAGATGTCGTAGCTGACCGACCCCGTGAAGCGCTCCGTCTTGCTGTCGTAGTTCGTGTTGGTCGCGTGGCCGCCAGTGACGGTGCTCCACGTGCGGTCCGGCGACCCGGCGACGTCGCCCGTGATCTCGTAGCGCGTCGTCTTGTTCGTCAGGTCGTAGACGCGATACGCGGCGCGCAGGCCGAGACCGGTCACGGGCCGCGTCGAGAACATCAGGTTGACGGTCGTCGTGTTGATCTTCCCGTCGAGCGACTTCTGCGGCAACGCGGCCAGGCTGTCGGCCCGCACGCCGGTCGGCGTCAGAATCGACGAGTTGATGGTGTACGGGTAGTAGGGCGCGTTCTGCGTCCAGGTCGCCAGCGACACATCGCCGCTCAGCCGCGTCTGCTTCGCGAACTTGAGGAGGAAGCCGACGTTGCCCGTGGTGGCTTCATTGTCGGGCGCCATGATCCAGCGGCCGCTGGCAGGCCCGCCCACCGCCGGCGCCGGCGTCGTGACGTACGGAGCGTCGTAGGCCTGGAACGGGTTGTCGGCCACGAGCGTCTCGGCGCGGTTGTTGTAGATATTGCGCAGCAGCGCCGCGTGGATGTTGCCCTTCTTGAAGTTGTAGGCCGCCTTCACGCCGAAGTCCTGCGTGATCTCGTTGAGCGGCTCAGGCACTTCGACCACGCTGCTGATGGCGCTGTACTCGCCGCCGCCGCCATCGCCGCGGTACCCGGTCTTCAGCTCACGCATGTAGGTGAACGACAGGGCGAACGGGGAACTGCCACCGAGGTCGAGCGTGGCCGTGCCGCGTTTCCGATCGGCATTGATGTTGATGCTGTTGGCAGCCGCGAAGGTCGGGCCGAGCAGCGAGTCGTAGAACAACACCGTGCGGTTGGCCGTCGGCGTCGAATCGAGCGTGGCCTGCAGCGCCTGACGCAGCGTCCCGCTCATGGCCCACATGCCTTCGGAGACTTCGTGCAGGATCAGGCGGGCGTTGTTGCCCATGTCGTGCGGCGTCTGGTTGTAGTCGACCGAGAGGCCGAACCAGCCCGCGTTCAGCGAACCGAGGTACTGCTGGTCACGCTGACGGACGTTGTAACCCACCAGGTTGAAGTCCAGCTTGTCGGTCGTGGAGTAGAAGTTCACGAACGGGATCGACATACCCTTCGGCACGTCCCGGTACTCCGAGAACTTCGACGAGGCGATGTTGTTCACACCCAGGGCGCCGATGGTCACCTGGCCGCCGCTGGTGCTGGCTGGCGCATCCTGCGCCGACACGAGAGAAGCCGCCATGCAGAGTCCCATGGCGACGAGCGCGGTCAGTCTCAATGCTCGTTTCATGGGTTACCTCACGAAGTAGGCGCCCGAGGGCGAGTTGGAGCCGTGCAGGTTGACGTGGCAGTTCTTGCAGCTGCGTTCCACGAAGCGCGAGTTCACCGTCGGGAAGCCGGTGACCGGCGCGAGGCGCTGGTTGCCCGCCTTCTCGGTGGAGAAACTGTCGCCCGAGCCGAAGTGGCCGGACCCGGTGAAGTGGCAGTTCCAGCACAGGTTCGGCAGCTTCTGCAGCGTCATGCGGGGGTGGTTGGTGCCGTGCGGCTCGTGGCAGGACACGCAGTCTTCGCGGACGGCAGCGTGCTCGAACAGGAAGGGACCACGCTTCTCGGTGTGGCAGGTGTAGCACAGTTCGTTGATCGAATCGCCCTTGATCATCTTGGGCCGGGACCCGTCGTGCGGGTTGTGGCAGCTCGAGCAGCTCATCTTGCCTTCACGCACCGGGTGGTGCGACGTCCGCATCGACTTCGCGCGTTCCGTCTTGTGGCAGGTGAAGCAGGTCTCCGGATCCTTCGCGGTCTTGAGCTGGCCTTTGACCGACTTGGAGCTGTGCACGCTGTGGCACGACGTGCAGGCCACGTTGCGGCGGGCGTGCATGCTGCTCTCGTAGTTGGCCTGGCCGGCCTTCTCGTGGCACGTCAGGCACGTCGTGTTGATGGCGTTGGCCTTGAGGTGCTTCATCGAAGGCACCGGGCCTTTTTCGCCGGCCATCTGGGCTTTCGCGTGCTCGGCCACGTTCTCGTGGCAGTTCACGCAGCTCTGGTCGGCCTGCGCGTGCTTCGTCTTGCTGAATGCCGGGCTGAAGGCTTTCTCGTGACAGCCTTGGCAGTCCGACACGCTCCACGTGGCTCCCGGCGCCGCCGTCTGCGCGGAGGCCTGGTACACGCCGCCGAGCAGGAGGAAGAGCGCCGTCAGCACAATGGCCGGACGGATGAGTCGCATAAGGGCTCCCTCACCAATTCGATCCACCAGGGACATCCTGTGGACCATACGAAATAACTGAGACACGGGAAAACTGATCCGGCGTGCGGGGCTCGGGGGCTCCGACGGGGATCTTGCGTATGGGGGGCTGACGACGACTGGCCGAACAAAAATTCAACAGCCAGAACACCGTGCAACTATCCTGAACAATAGTTCAGCCCGTGTCAAGTCCTTCAAATCGGCACCTGTGTATAAAACTTCAACGCCACGATTTGAGCCCACTTCTGCTGCCTCACCCTGGCCACACGGGTACGGTCAGGGCGGTCCTGCCGCGGCCGGGCTCGGGTCGGCATGAGCCCGGAAGACAGAAGGGCGTGGAGCGGTCTCCCGCCCCACGCCCCACTCCATCCGGCTCTCGGCCCTCGGCTCGCGGCCCTCGGCCCCAGCCTCTAGCCCCTAGCCCCTAGCCCCTAGCCCCTAGCCCCTAGCCCCTAGAATGGTCGTCCCATCGGCGCGCCCTGGAAGCGGCTCAGGTTGTTCGGCGTCCCCTGGGCACCCATCATCGTGCCCGTGCTCACGCCGACTGCGGCGTTGATGTCGGCCTTGGTCCAGCCGCCCTTGATGAGCGCGACATAGATGTCCTTCAGGCCGGCCGCACGATTCGTATGCGCACCCACCGACAGGAGCACGTTCGTCTTGCCCACGGCCTTCGCCATCGCGTCCAGTTGACGTACGCAGCCAGCCGCATCCGACGCGTCGCACTCGACGACGACGACGGCGTTGTTCTTCTTGATCTTGTCGACCACGGGACCCGCCGGGACGGCAATGCCCGACACGAGGATCGGCTTGGCCGCGTTGTCGAGCACGTCGGCCAGCAGGCTGTCCGACGGCCTGACGAGGTGCAGCGCGACGTTCGCGCCGTCCATCGCCTTGAGCGCCGTCTTGCCTTCCGGCGTCACCTTCTCGCCGAACCACACGCCGTCCGGGCTCGCCACGTCGACGCGACCGATGTTCAACGCCGCGGCGCCCGTCTCGAGCAGGGCCACACTGCCGCCGAACACGCCCGCGCCTCGCACGCCCGTGGCGATACGGCCGCCGCCGCCGCCGCGACCGCCCATCGCGCGGCCCCCTGCCTGCGGCACCGCGCCGCCGCTCAGGTCGCGCAGCCGCTGGCCGATCGCGCCCACGAGCTCTTCGCGGGTGGACGGACGGACGTACTGCCACGACCCCTGCACGCCGCCCGACACCGCCGGCGCCGTGAAGCGCAGCGCGTCGTACTGCACCTGGCGGTCGGCGATCAGGAGGGTGACCGTGGTTTCGTTAGCGAGATTCCACATGCCCTGCGCCACGAACTGCCCCGTCTTCCCCAGGATCGCCGCGTCCGACTTCGCCGCATCGTCACCGGAGTCGTGGTAATCGGGATGGCCCGCGCCGCCGCTCGTCATGATGCCGAGCGCCTCGATACCGCGTTCGATGAACGCTGAGTAGTCGCTGCCACCCGGGCCGGCCGTGTCGGGGTCCACGACGCTGATGACTTCGGGCAACTGGTCGCGCTTGATGACCTCCCAGATCGTCGGGAAGTTGAGCGCACCCGGCGCGCCAATCCGGTCGCCGAGCGCGACCATGTCGAGGTTGAAGTAGCCGACGATGCGGTCGACCGAGACACCGTCGGGCGGGTTGGCGACGTAGTAGTTGGAGCCGTTGAGCCCCTGCTCTTCGCCGGTCCACAGGCAGAAGATCATCGTCCGCTTCGGCTGCGCCTTGGCGAGCGCGAACTGCCGGGCCACTTCCATGGTCGTGGCCGCGCCGGACGCGTTGTCATCGGCGCCGTTGAAGACGACGCCGTTGGTGACGCCCACGTGGTCCATGTGCCCACCGAGAATGACGTACTGCGCCTTGAGCGTCGGGTCGGTGCCCTCGATCTTGGCGATGACGTTGCGGCCGACGTGGTTCTTGAACTTCTCGCCGTACAGGGTGGTGGTCGTGTAGCCCTTGATCTGGGCCATGACGCCGGTCTTGGCCGAGCGGGCCTTCTTGGCCTTGATGTCGCTCTGGATGCGGCCCAGGCGGGCCGAGAAGCCGCGGATCGTCTCCTGGGGATCACGCCACATGACGGCGCGGAACACGCGGTCGTCGATGGTCGGCACGAAGAGGAACGGCTTCTTGAAGGGCGAGGCGTCGATGGTGCGGCGCATGGCCGCCGCCATCATCTGGGCCTGTGCGGCGGCCGGAGCTCCCGCTGCCCCACCGGGCATGCCGCCGCCGCCGGCCGGCGGCGTGTAGAGCATGATGGCCGCGGCGCCCTTCTCGTAGGCCGTGAGTGCCGTAGGCTGGTCGGTCGGTTCCGCGGACCAGTCCACAGGTTTGCCCGGCGCGGCGGGCGCAACCGGGCCGCCGCCCATGGAGGGGCGCGGGTCGGCCGCCGAACTCGGTGATCCCTTCAGTGCCAGAACGATCTTGCCCTTGACGTCGAGGCCGGCATATTCGTCGAGGCCCTTGGCCGGAGCCGAGATCCCGTAGCCGACGAAGACGACCTCCGCGCTGACCGTCGTGCCTGGGGTCGACTGGGAATCGACCGTGAAGTCGTTGTCCCGAAGGGAGAACGCCCGTCCCGCCACGCTGAGCGTCGGGATGCCCGTCGTCCAGGCGAAGGCGGAGCGCGGACCGGTCATCGGCACGCCCTGGAAGTAGGTGCCGTTCTCGCCGGCGGGCTTGAGGCCCCATTCCTTGAACTTCCCGGCCGCCCAGGTCGCGACGTTCTCGTAACCTGGCGTGAGGGTGCGGCGGCCCTGGTTCTCGTCGGCCGCCATGTAGGTGATGTAGCCCTTGATGACCTGCCCGTCGATCTTGATGGTGGTGCGCTGGGCCGCGACGGGCAGGATGAAGGCCGCGGCCAGGCACACGCCCAGCGCGAGGCGGAACGAACGGGTTCGGAACATGCGGAGAACCTCTCAGCGGGGGCTGGAAGTACAGAGTACCGGCTGAGGGTCTATACGACTGCTGTCCCGCCGCGGTTTACCCGAGGGTCAGGCCCCTTTTCTCATTTCGGTCTCAAGATCGCGGCGCTCCTGGCCTCAGTCGACGATGAAGAGCGTCGCGCCTCCGACGGTCCTCGACCGGTGCGGCATAGTGTTGTCGGCGACCTGGTAGCTTTGGCCTGGCTTCAATGTAAATGCCCGACCGTCTTGGAGTTCCGTGAGCAGCTCACCCGTGAGAACGAGCAGGACATGACCCCGGCTGCACCAGTGATCGGCCAGGTAGTTCGGCGAGTATTCGACCATACGGACGCGGATATTGCCGATCTCGAGGGTGCGCCAGATGGCCTTGCCGGTCTCCCCGGGGTGTTCAGTCGGCGCGATGCGGGACCAATCGGTTACGCCGAAAGGTACGTCCTTTATTTCCATGGAGTTAGCCCCTACTCGCGCGTAAGAACGCGATCAAAATGAGACGGAAATGAGAAAAGGGGCCTGACCCTCACTGCTTGGCGCCGCAGTCGGCGCAGAATTTGGCGCCGGCTTTCAACTTGGCGCCGCACTCGGTGCAGTGTTTCTCGCCGTCGAGCTTGGCGCCACAATCCGGGCAGAACTTCGCCTTCGCCGCCAGCGGCGCGCTGCACGCGGGGCAGGTCGCGCGCACGCCTTCGCGCCAGGACTTCTCCTTCAGCATCTCGCGGTCTTCTTCAGCCACCTGTGAATGCGCCCAGATCTCCTGCACGGTCCGGCTCGACTGCGCCGCCGCCATTTCGACACCCAGGTCGGGAGCGCACTGCTTGCAGAGGCCCTTGCCGTCGTTGAAACAGCTCTTCCGGCACACCCACGACGAACACCGCGAACACTGGACGAAGTCGGGCTTCAGCTCCTCCATCGCCTCTTCGAACGCGCCGTCGTGCGCCTTCTCCCACGCCGCCGACCGCGCCTGCTCGCCCAGATTGGCCGCGGTCCCGAACAGGCCGCCAAACAGGCTGCTCGCCGCGTCGAGTGCGGATGTCAACGTCCCCAGGGCCGACGCGTTGAACGTGGTGCGAAACCCCGTGCCGCAGCGGTCGCAGAAGAACTCGAACTGGAATCCCTTGTTGGTGCTGAGATCCGAATAGTTGCGGGTGAATTGAATCTTGCCCATGCGCGCTCCTACGAAAGCTGCGGGTATCGTAACACCGTCGCGCCCGCCGACGCGTCAGACGAACACGCGCAGCGCCCCGGGCACCACGGCCACGTCCCATCGATCGGATTCGCCGAGCAGGTCTCCGTCGGCCGAGAACCGCCGCGGCCCTTCGCACCGAATCTCGACGCGAGACGCCTTGACGGTCCGCAACGTTCCCTCGGGCAACGGCCATCCGCGCGCGAATCGCGCAAACGCCGCAAGCAACATAGGCCGCGGCAGGTCCGCGATGACCGCCACCTCGACAATGCCGTCGCTCGCGTCCGACCCGAGCGGCAGGATCAGCCCGCCTCCCAGCGCGGACGTGTTCGCGATGAACACGCCAGGCGATCGCACCGACCACGTGCCGTCCGGATGCCGAATCTCGTAGCGCTCAGCGATCGCGCCGGGATGCAGCACGTATCGCAGCCCGGCCACGGTATAGCTGAAGCCGCCCATCGCGAGGGCCAGCGGACGCATGGCCGAACCCGGCGCGAGCCACTCGCGCACGGCCAGCGCGGCCGACGCCGGCACGCCAAGCACGCCGGCCGTGCAGAACGCGCGGCCGTTCGCGGTCACGACATCCATCGCACTCGCGCGCCCCGCGATCACGCGACGCGCGGCGTCCGCCGGGTCGCGCGGCACACCGAGGGCGCGCGCGAAGTCGTTGCCCGTTCCCAGCGGAATCAACCCGAGCGGCGGGCACGCGTCGAGCCCGGCAATGGCGTGCACGACACGATTCACGGTCCCGTCGCCACCGACGACGACGATGGCCGAGGTGCCGGAACGGGCGGCGTCGATGGCGGCGGACTCCATCGCCGCGGCCGACTCGGGGGCGAGCACGGTCACGGCCGCGCGCGTCTGCAGCACGTCCAGGGCGGGCTGCCAACGCTCGCACGCCGCCCCGCGCGCGGTCGCGTTGACAAGCACCGTCACGCGCTCGATCGCGCCGCTCATGCGCGTCCGACCCCCACCATCTGCGCGAACGCCTCCCCGCTCATCGTCTCGACGGACGCGAATCGTCGGCACAACGCCGCGTCATCCACGTGATGGACGAGCCACCGATCCGCGCTCGACAAGGCGCGCGGCCACAGGTCCGGCGACGACACGGCTGAACGCGACTCCCGTCCGGCCAACGTCGGACGCCTCGTGGTGTCGGCCTCACGCCATAGGGTGTCGGCCTCACCCACCGCCCGCTCGACTTCGGCGCGCAGCACCGCAAGCGTCGCCGCCAGCACGGCCACCTGCGTGCGGACGCCGTCGCCGAGGTACGCGCTCCACGCGGCGAACGCGCGCGCGGCTTCGCGCTCGCCACGCCAGGCCGGCGTAGGCACCAGCGGCCGCGGCAGGCCGGGCCGCACGCACTCCGCGACAAGCGCGCACAGCCGCGTCACGTCGCTCGACGCCATCGCCTCACGCGCCACCGCGGCACCTGCTCCCAGCGCGCGCGCGACGACGTCCCGCGCGACGGCCGCGAACTCGCCCTTCGCGGGCGTCCAGGTGCGCAATTCGTCGGCCACGCGCGCCATCATCGCGAGCGCGCCCTCCGGCGTCACGGCCCGACTGCACGCCTCGACGAGGAACGTCTCCCACACACGCCAGCTCGCCCGATCGAACACTACCCCGGGGCGGACGAACGGCGGGACCGTCCCGCGCGCGTCGAATCCCTCCGCGTCCGGCTCGGGCCCAAGGGCCCCTCTCTCCTCGACGATGGCCAGGTCGTCGTCGCAATCCAGCAGCATCGCCGCCGCCGTCGGGCACACGTGCGAAAACGCCACCGACACGGCGTCGTCATCCGCCAGCACGACGCGCGGGAAGTGCCGGCAGGCGGACGGCAGCGATTCGTGGCCCGCCGCACGCTGGATCGCGCACAGCCGTCCTCCTGCGCGGTCGAAGAACACGCAGGCGCCGTCCGGCGTCCGGCGCAGGATGGCCGCGGCGCCCGAGGGCAGGTCGGGCCCTGTCACGAAACGCGGGCGCCCGCCCGGCGGCGTCAGTTCGCCCGCGGCCAGGGCCGTCTCGACGCGCGCGAGTTCGCCGGCGCCGATGGCAATGTCCCACCCGGCGGTGCAGCACACCCCCGAATGCCGACACCGGTAGCCGCGGTGGGCACTGAGGACGCGCACGACCGGTCCGACGGGAAAAGCCACGGGGAAGGATACACTCTCTTGACCTTCGCCGTGGCCGGAGGAACAATGGCCCCGCCCCTTTTGGAGGTTCGTATGTTCCGAGGCCACCGGTCGTTCTTGTATGCACTGCTCATACTGGCTTCCGCGTTCGCGCTGGCGTGCGGATCTTCTCAGCCACCCGCCGAACAGCAGCCGGCCACACCCGTCGAACCGCCCAAGCCCGTCGTCGACATATCGAAGACGATGCACGATCACCTGGCGCAGGTGGATGCGATGCAGGACGCCGTGATTCGCGGCGACCTCGACGCGGTCGTCGCTCCCGCGAACTGGATCGTGAATCACGAAGACATTCCGATGCCGGCCGACATCGCGACGTACGCGCCGGACATCAAGAAGACGGCCGGGATGGCCGCGGCGGCGAAGGACCTGACGTCGGCGGCGACGGCTACCGCGCAGCTCGTGGCGGCGTGCGGCGCGTGCCACGTGGCGTCGAAGAAGGGCGTGACCTGGTCCGACGCGCCGAAGCCCGGCGCGGGCGAAGGCCTCCAGGCGCACATGCTCGAGCACCAGTGGGCGCTCGACCTGATGCACAAGGGCCTGGCGATGCCTTCGGACGAGGCGTGGAAGGCCGGCGCGGTGGCGCTGAAGGGTTCGCCGATGGCCGCCAAAGAACTGCCGAAGGACGAGAAGCTGACGAAAGAAATCGTCGCCTACGAGAAGAAGATCCACGATCTGGCCGGGAAGGCGGAGGGCGCGCCGGATCTCGGGTCGAAGGTGGCGGTGTACAGCGAAGCGCTGGTGAGCTGCGCCAGCTGCCACGGGCTGCACGGCAAGGTGTGGGGCCCGGGGATCGTCAAGTAAGGCCGCCGGAGGTTCTCTCTGTCAGAAGGAGAAAGGGCGTCCGCCCGGGCGCCCTTCTCCGATACTGCGTCCCGCCCCTGCTTTGTCTCGGCCTGACCTGCCCGATTCTCTTCACGCTCTGAACAACCAGCCGCTGTCCCCTTTGTCGGTGGTGGCCGGCAACGCTACTCGAGTTCCAGGAACGCCGCTTCAGCGTCGGTGGCGAACGCGTGGATTTCGGGAGACCGCTGTCGCAACAACCGTTCCATGTCGCGTGTGGAGCAGTTCCCGCGTCGCACCCAGATGACCTTGGGAGGGAACCCGCGGACCAGGCTTCGTTGGTGGAAGTCGGAGTCCTTCGAGGCGATCGTCAGGCTGTGGCTGGCCGCATACTCCCACACCCGTTCATCGGGCGACCGGTCGAGTCCGACATCGCGAACATGATCGAATCAGGGTATTCGTCGAGCAGTAGTGCGGCAAGGCGTGGCGAGAGGTTGTGGTCGAAGAGGAGCTTCACGCCGGGACCTTGACGAGCTTGCGCTCTCGATCGGCGGCGAACCACAAGCAGGCACGGATGTCGTCACGAGTGAGGTCGGGAAAGTCCGCGAGGACTTCGTCCTCAGACATCCCCGAGGCCAAGTATTCGAGGACGTCATACACCGTGATTCGCATCCCGCGAACACACGGCTTCCCTCCCCGCATTCCGGGTTCAATCGTGATGAAGTCCCGGTAGTCCATGGCCAAAGGGTAACACATTACCAGCAGGTCATCGTGGCCGAGGGCGGCCATGCGCCGACGGCCGGGCTGCTCTATCGCGGCCTGACCTTCCGGATTCTCTTGACGCCCTGAACGACCAGCCGCTGCTTGAACCCGTTAAGGAGTCCCCACCGCGGTTCCGGCGAGTCTTCGAATCGGCCGACCACAACGACGGGAACGACGTCGGTCTCGTTGAGAAGGCGACGCAGCGTGTCGAACTTGCGACTCCCGAGGCCCGGCGAAAAGTAGAGGGCGACGGAACACGCCGTTGGCGGCGCGCCCGGCGGGGCGACACAACTACCCTCTTCGCCCCAGTAGACGTCGACTGACGTCTCCACGAGTCTCTCGGCGTATGAACCGGGGTGAGCGATCAACCGCGGGAGATCAACCCGGTCGACGCCGGGTTCGGAAGAAACAGGCAACCGACTGGTCAGGGCCACGACCCTGCTGACTTCGAAACCAATGCGGCAGCAGTTGAGGTGGCCGAGGTCGAACACGGGCCTCACGGTCAAACGTCCCGTCAGGGTCGCCCTCACGTATCCGAGCCCGGTATCGACATCCCATCTCAAGTAGCGACGCTCAAGAGGCCCAGGCCGACGCTGTGCCTCCGGGCTCATCGTCACCCACACGGCTTCTTCTTCTCCACCCGGCGGCGCGGGCAACAGGAAGGTCGCTCCTTCCCCGAGGTTCACCGTCGCCGCAATGGTTACCTCGATCCCCTCGAACCGGCGGGGATTCGCGGCCAAGTCGCGCAGGTCAACGATGCGCTGTCCGTACGCGTCCGAGCCGACAAGAAGACATACCCCTGCCACTGCAACCACGAGATAACGTGCGAGCCCAGGTCCGAGCATCGCCCAGAGTCTAGCGCACGGCCATGGCCCGCGTGGGGCGGATCGCACCGAGAATCTCCCGCACCCGACCCACTGCCGTCTCACGGTCGTCCCGCCGCACCTTCTGGTAGGATCGAACTGACCGGGCCACGACACCACCACGTGTAGCTGGGCGCGTCGCTGGAGCGCGCGTGGCACGTCGTGCGCGACCGCCAAGGATCAACCACCGTGAAGATTGCGACCTGGAACGTCAACGGCATCCGCGCCCGCCAGGCGCAGGTGCTCGAGTGGCTGGGCACCGCGCAGCCGGACATCCTCTGCCTGCAGGAAATCAAGGCCGCGCCCGACCAGGTGCCGCCGTCGCTCTGGGAGATGGACGACTACTGGACGATGTGGCACGGTGCCGGCGGGTATTCGGGCGTCGCGCTGCTCGTCCGCAAGACGCTGTCACCCGACCGGCCGACCGTCACGCACCCGGCGTTCGACTTCGAAACGCGCATCGCGTGCGTCGAGGTGGGCAGCGTCACCGTGGCCTCGGTCTACGTGCCCAACGGCGGCAAGGACCTCGCCGCCAAGATGCGGTTCCTCACCGACCTCAAGGGCATGGCGTCCGAGTACGCCGCCGCCGGGCGGACGCTCGTCCTCTGCGGCGATATGAACGTCGCGCGCACGGACCTCGACGTCCACCCGAAGGAACGCAAGCCGACGGTCATCGGCCAGCAACCCGAGGAACGCGCGCTCTTCGACGAGGTCATCGGCCACGGGCTCGTGGACGTAGGCCGCGCGCTCGACCCCGACAACGGCGAGTACTTCACGTGGTGGCCGCCGTGGCGCAAGATGCGCGAACGCAACATCGGCTGGCGCATCGACTACGTGCTGGCGAGCGCGGCGCTGGCGGCGACAGCGGTATCGTGCCCATCGTTCCGCGAGGTCGGGACGAGCGACCACGCGCCGGTGGTGGCAACGTTCGGGGGATAAAGACAGGCTCGCGGCTTTCGGCTTTCGGCTCGCGGCTCGCGGCGGTGTCACGCTGTCCCGCTGCATCACGTGCGGGCCGGACTGAAGTCCGGCGCTACACCTGACTCACCGCATCCATGGCCAGGCAGGGCTGAAGCCCTGCCCCACGACTAGTCAAAGCGGCCGGACAGCAGGCCGTCGGCGTACTCCGCCAGCGTGCGCACGCGCGGGCAGTCGGTGACGTGCGCGTACATGTCCGCTTCGTCCAGCAGCACCGCCGGCAATCCCGCCGCGCGCGCACCGACGATGTCGATCTCGTAGAGGTCGCCGCAGTGAATGGTCGTGCGCGGGTCCGCCCCCGACCGCTCGAGCGCAATCTCGAAGAACCGAGGATCCGGCTTCTCGACACCCTCTTCCAACGAATCGAGCACGTGGTCGAAAAGCTCGAGCAGCCCGACGCGCCCCAACAAATGCCGGATGCGGCCGTTCGAGTTCGACACGATGACGGTCTTCAGCCCCGCCTGCCGCACGCGACGCAGGATGTCCGGCGCGCCCTCGGTCACCACGTCCCACGTATTCTCGACGTCGTGGAACGCCTTCAGATCGCGCAGCGCCGCGTCGGTCGCCTCGGATCTCGGCACGCCGGCGCCCTTCAGGATCAGGTCGAAGAACAGGAACCCGCGCTGCTCGTCGTTCGTCCTGCTGACGGTGTGCGGGACGTCGAGGCCCTTCTTCACCGCGGGCTCGGCCGCCGCCAGCGCCGACGCCTCGACGATCACGCCGTGGCGCCCCAGCGCCTCGGCGGCGCGCGTCCAGTTGGGCGACACGAGCACGCCGCCCGCGTCGAAGAATGCTGTTCGGTATCGTGTGGACATATACTCGCTCGAGAACCTGTCACTACGATATCGCAGACGGGGTGCAAGGGGCGGCTGACCTGTCCTGAGCGAAGCCGAAGGAAGCCGGCCCCCACGGAAGAATGACAGGCACCGGCCATGGTTCTGCACGCGACGCACGACGGCACGTCCTACACGTTCTCGCTGACGCCGCACTCGGCGGCCGTCGGTGTCGGCGACGACATCGTCGCCGCGTGGGATCGCGGCGGCCGGCTCTACAGCCTCGTCCGCGACGACGTGACCTGGCGCCGCGGGCTGAACGGCACCATCGTCGAGAAGCGCCGCGAGGGCGGGCAGCGCGTGCACCGGTACCTCACTGGGGACGACGCGGACGACGTCGTCATGGAGGCCGCGGCCATCGCGAGAGCCGCCGAGCGCGCCATGGCAGCACCCGGCTGGACGTGGCTCGACGGCATCGAGGCCGTTACCGCTCAGGAACTGCGAACGATGCTCGCCCTGTTCGGGCGCTTCGACGGGACGTCGGCGCGCGAGGACGCCGACCGCTTCGCGCACGTCTATCGCCCCGTCGGGATCCTGCCGCCCGACCAGTACCTCGCGCTCGTGCTGCAGGCCACCGAGGGCTGCTCGTTCAACACGTGCACGTTCTGCGATCTCTACCACGAACCCTACCGCGTGAAGACGGTCGACGAGTTCCGCCAGCACGCCGCCGACGTGCGCGCGTATCTCGGCGAGTCGCTCGGCCTGCGGTCGCGCGGCATCTTCCTCGGCGCCGCCAACGCCCTCGCCGTGCCAATGGCGCGCCTCGCGCCGATCTTCGAGGTGCTCGTCGAGGACGCCGACGCCCTGCGCCTCGGCGTCTCCGCGTTCGTCGACGGCTTCACCGGCACGCTCAAGACGGCGCGCGACTACCGTGTCCTGGCCGACATGGGACTGCGCCGTGTCTACGTCGGACTCGAGTCGGGCCACGATCCGCTGCTCGAGTTCGTCCGCAAGCCCGCGACGGCCCGCGCCTCCATCGATACGGTCCACGCAATCAAGGCCGCCGGCGTCTCCGCCGGCGTCATCGTCATGACCGGCCTCGGCGGCGACCGGTTCGCCGACGCACACGTGGCTGACACGGCAGCGACCCTGGGAGCGATGGGGCTCGGACGAGGCGACCTGCTGTACTTCAGCGCGCTTGTGCCGCAGCCGAAGACGGCTTACCCTCTGCTCGCGGTGAACGCCGACATCCGCGCGCTCAGCGCGGAGGATTGCCGGGCGCAGCGCGATGCGATCCTGGGCGCTGCGCGGTTCGAGGGCCACGGCCCTCGCCACTCGACCTACGACGTCCGCGAGTTCGTGTACTAACCCGGCCCCAGGCGGCAGGCCGGCCGAAGTAGAATGGCCGCGTCTCCGCCCCTGGAGGCCTCTGACATGAACTACCCCGTCTGGGATGTTCCGGCGAGCGGCCTGCTCATCGCCTTCGTCGCCATCGTGCACGTGTTCGTCTCGCACTTCGCCGTCGGCGGCGGCCTGTTCCTCGTCCTCACGGAACGCAAGGCCCGTCGTGACGGCGATGCGGACCTGATGGCGTTCGTCAGGCGGCACACGACGTTCTTCGTGCTGCTGACGCTGGTGTTCGGGGCCGTGACCGGAGTCGGCATCTGGTTCACGATCGGCCTCGTTCACCCCCAGGCGACATCCGTTCTCATCAACACCTTCGTCTGGGCGTGGGCCATCGAATGGACGTTCTTCGTCGCGGAGATTGCCGCGGCGATGGTCTACCACTACGGCTGGGATCGTCTCACGCCGCGCGTTCACGAAATCGTCGGCTGGATCTACTTCGCGAACGCGTGGCTCAGCCTGGCGGTGATCAACGGCATCCTGACCTTCATGCTGACGCCGGGTGACTGGGTCTCCACCCGCGCCTTCGCGGACGGCTTCTTCAATCCGACCTACTGGCCCGGGGTGGTCGCCAGGACGTTCGCGTCGGTCGGGCTGGCCGGCCTGTACGCGTTGCTCACGGCGTCGGCGCTCGAGCAGGGAGCCGTCAAGGAACGTATCGTGCGATACGCGGCGTGGGGGTGGGTCGTCCCGATGGCGGTCGCGCTGCCGCTGTCGCTGGCGTGGTACCTGGGGGCCGCAGCCGGCGTGGGGGTGCCGGTCGCCACCGTTCTGGGCGCCGCCGATCCATCGTGGATGTCCGTGGCACGTTCGGTGGCCGGCGGCAGCGACACGGGATACCCGGTCGCGGCACGGGCCGCGTTCTGGAGCGTGGCGGCCGCCGCCGGATTGACGATCGGCACGCTCTGGGTCGTGCTGGCGCGGGCCCGGCGACTCGGCCGTCCGACGGCGGCAGGCCTGATGGCGCTCGGCTTCGTGGCGCTCGGCGGCGCCGAATGGGTTCGCGAAGACCTGCGCAAGCCGTACGTGCTCGGAGAACTGATGTTCGTGAACGGTGTGAGCCTGCCGGCTTCGCGCGCGGCCGGCGAGGACCGGTTCACGGTCGGCGCGATCAACGCCTCGGGAGTCAGGGCCGCGTCGGTCTGGCTTCGGCCGGTCCCGGCGCATCTCGACGCTTCCCGTGACCTCGCGGCACTCACGGAACACCAGGGCCGCGAGCTGTTCCGCGCCTTGTGCGCGTCGTGTCACACCATCGACGGCTATCTTGCCATTCGCCCTCTCGTCCGGGGCAAGAGCGCGGCGTCTCTCGACGGCGTTCTCGCGAAGCTGGCGCTGCCGGTCGATCGCGCGGGTGCGCCGGCCGCATGGGACACGCCGGGGCTCCGGCTTCGCACGTGGCGCGATCGCCGCATGCCTCCGTTTGCCGGCACGGCAGCAGAACGGACGCTGCTGGCCGGTTATCTCGCGCTTCTCGGCGGCGCCGCCCCCGAGTCGCTCGCCGCGACCGTCGCGGCCCCGCGTGACGGTGGCAAGGCCCACTACGAGGCGAACTGCGCCGCCTGTCACGCCTCCGACGCCATGGCGCCGTTCGACGCGAAGGGGCGTCAGCCGTCCGAACTCTACGACCTCCTCGGCCGACTGCCCGACATCAACGACATGATGCCGGCCTTCGAAGGCAGTGACGCCGAACGGCGAGCGCTCGCCGAGTACCTGGCCGGGCTGAGCGCCGGGGCCGAGAAGGGAGGCCGACGATGAACCCCGTGATGCCTCAGCCCGATCCCCTGCCCCTGGTCGCGCCTCCGGGATTGTTGTGGGGCCTGCTCGTCTTCACGTTCTTCCTGCACCTGGTGCCGATGAACCTGCTCCTCGGCGGCTCGATCGTCGGCGCGATCGCCCGCGTTCGCGCCAGGCGCGGCGACCGCCCGCATGACGCCGAACTCGCGCACCTTGTCGCGAAGGCGTTGCCGATCGTCTTCGCCGCAGCGGTGTCGATGGGCGTGGCCGCGCTGCTCTTCCTCCAGGTACTCTACGGCCGCGCGTTCTTCGTCTCGTCCGTGCTCATGGGCCGGTGGTGGCTGGCGGTCATCCTCCTGCTCCTCCTGGCCTATTACGGCTCGTACCTCCTGTCGCTCCGGGAAGCCGCACTGGGGCGGCGCGCGGTGCTGCTGGCCTGGCTCGTAGCCGCCGTGGTGGGTCTCGTCGCCCTCGTCTACGGCAACAACATGGCCTTGATGCTCCGGCCCGATCTCTGGCAGGCGCTGTATCTGGCCGACGGCCGGGGGACGGCCCTGAACCTGTCGGATGCGACGCTGCTGCCGCGGCACCTGCACATGGTGGTTGGCGCCATAGCCGTCGCAGGCCTCGGGGTCGCCGTGCTGGGCGTGGCACGCAGGCACACGACGCCGGACTTCAGCCGATGGGCCGTAAATGCCGGGGCGCTGTTCTGCAGCGGCGCCACGGCCCTGAACGTGTTTGCCGGCCTGTGGTGGCTCGCCGCCTTGCCGCGGGAGGTCCTCCTGCGGTTCATGGGTCACGATCTGTCGGCCGTCATCGTCCTGGTGGGCGGCATCGGGCTGACGTTCACCGGCGTCGCGATCCTCCTCGTTGCCTCGTCCCGGGCGGCAGGCCGCCAGGCTTCGTTCGTCTGGGCCGCGTCGGCAACGCTGCTGGCCGGCGTCGTCTTGATGATCCTGACGCGTGATACGGTTCGGACCGCCTCGATCGGCAGCCAGATCGCGACGAAGGGCTGGGTGGCGCCACAGTGGGGCCCGATCGTGGCGTTCGTCGTCCTGCTGGCCGTCGCGCTGGGTTCCATCGGCTGGATGGTCACCGCGTTGCGGAGAGGCCGGGCATGAGACGGGCGGCGAGGTGCGTACGCGAGCGGGTCGCGGAGGGAGACACGATGAGGAAGAGCGCCGTGATCGGGATCTGTCTGCTGTGCCTGACGACCGCGGGCACCGCGCAGCGGGCGCCGGAGGCCCCGCACGCCAGCACGCTGATCAGGCCCGCGGGCGTGTTCGACGCCGCCACGGGCCAGGTCAGGCCGGGCCTCGTCGTGCTCGTCACCGGCAAGACGATTGCCGCCGTCGGCACACCGGCCGACGTCACCGTGCCCGCCGACACGGCGATCATCGATCTGCCGGGCACCACGCTGCTGCCTGGCCTGATCGACGCCCACTCCCACATCTACCTGCATCCGTACAACGAGACGCTGTGGAACGACCAGGTCATGAAGGAGACGCTGGCGTACCGCACCGTGCTCGCCGTCCGTCACTGCGAAGCCACGCTCATGGCCGGGTTCACCACGCTGCGCGACCTGGGCACCGAAGGCGCCGAATACGCCGACGTCTCAATCCAGCAGGCCATCAACGAGGGCCGGATCCCCGGCCCGCGCCTCCAGGTCGCCACGAAAGCCATTGTCGCCACGGCCAGCTACGGCCCGGGCCCGCGCGGATTCGCGACGAACTTCGACCTGCCGAAGGGGGCCGAAGAAGTCAGCGGAGCCGACCAGATGCTCTGGGCCGTGCGCGACCAGATCGGCCACGGCGCGGACGTGGTGAAGCTCTACGCCGACTACCGCCGCGGCATCGGCGGCACGACGGTGCCGACGCTGACGCTCGACGAGATGCAGGTGGCCGCGCGCGAGGCCGCGAGCGCGGGACGCCCGCTGGTCGTGCACGCGTCGCACCCGGAGGGCATGCGCCGCGCGGTCCTCGCCGGCGCGCAGACCATCGAACACGGCTACGGCGGCACCGAGGACGTCTTCCGCCTCATGGCCGAACGCGGCGTGGTGCTCTACCCCACGCTCGCCGCCCAGGAAGCCTCGGCCATCTACAACCAGGGCTACAAGCCCGGCGTGTCGAAGCCGACGGCGTCGATGGAACAGGGCCGCAAGGCGTTCCAGATGGCCATGAAGGCCGGCGTCACCATCGGTCTCGGCTCGGACGTCGGCGTGTTCGCGCACGGCACGAACGCCCGCGAACTCGAGCTGATGGTCGCCTACGGCATGACGCCGGCGCAGGCACTGTCCGCCGCGACCATCGTCAATGCCAAGGTGATGGGATGGGCCGATCGGATCGGCCAGGTGAAAGCCGGACTGCTGGCCGACCTCGTGGCGGTGCAGGGCGACCCGACGCGCGACATCTCGGCCGCGCGCCAGGTCTCGTTCGTCATGAAGGACGGGGCCGTCTACCGGAAGTAGCGGAGCGCCGGCAGTTACTTCCAGCCGCCGGGCGCATCCGCAGCGAAGAGCAGCGTCCGCACCTGTCCGTCGTCGATGGACGCCAGGGCGAGTTGCCCCTGGAGGAAGGTGAAGCCCGACACCTTCTCGAGGGCCCTGAAGAACCGGTCGTCGAAGGCCATCGCCGGCCCCGGGCAGGCCATCATCGTCGCGGCCGGGAGCGAGACGGCGAGCAGTGCGGCGACAGCCGGGAGCGACAGACACCTGGGGATGCGTGTCATGGAGACTTCCTGTCGTGGCGCAGGGCTTCAGCCCTGCGAGTCATGGCAGGCCTGAAGGCCTGCCCCACACCATGCTTCTCCGCTAGCTCTTCGTCTGCAGCCTCGCCCAGCTGTCCTTCAGCGGGACCGTCCGGTTGAACACCAGGTGGTCGGGCGTCGAGTCCGGATCCACGCAGAAGTAGCCGAGGCGCTCGAACTGCACGCGATCGCCGGCCTTCGCTGCCGCGAGCGACGGCTCGACCGGCACCGCAGGCAGGACTTCCAGAGACTTCGGATTGAGCGACGTGCGCCAGTCGCCGCCGTCGGCTTCGTCGCCCGGCGTGGGATTGGTGAAGAGCCGGTCGTAGAGCCGCACTTCGGCGCGCGCGGCGTGCGATTCGGACACCCAGTGGATCGTGGCCTTGGGCCGACGGCCATCTGGCGCGTTGCCATCCCGTGTGGCCGGATCGTACGTACAGCGCAACTCGACGACATGTCCGGCGTCGTCCTTCACCACGCCCTGGCATGTCAGGAAGTACGTGCCGCGCAACCGCACTTCGCGCCCGGGGGACAGGCGGAAGAACTTCTTGGGCGGCTCTTCCATAAAGTCGTCGCGCTCGATGAACAACGTCCGCGAGAACGGCACACGCCGAACGCCCGCCGCCGCGTCTTCCGGGTTGCGCGGGATCTCGATGTCCTCGACTTGTCCCTCCGGATAGTTCTCGATGACGACCTTGAGCGGATTGAGCACGGCCATCGCGCGATTCGCACGGCGATTCAGGTCGTCGCGCACCGCGTCTTCGAGCAGCGCCACGTCCACGAGGTTCTCACGCTTCGCGATGCCAATCCGCGCGGCGAACTCGCGAATCGATTCGGGCGTGTAGCCGCGTCGCCGCAGTCCCGAGATGGTGGGCATGCGCGGGTCGTTCCACCCGCTCACGACCCCGTCCTGCACCAGCGACAGCAGGCGGCGCTTGCTCATCACCGTGTAAGTGAGATTCAGTCGCGCGAATTCGATCTGCCGCGGCACGTACGGCACCGTGCAGTTGGCGACGCACCAGTCGTAGAGCGGCCGGTGGTCTTCGAACTCGAGCGTGCACAAGGAATGCGTGATGCCCTCGATGGCGTCCGACAGGGCGTGGGCGAAGTCGTACATCGGGT
>CAZJRM010000054.1:0-25042 GCA_964547975.1 uncultured Vicinamibacterales bacterium
TGATGATCTGCGCGACGTTCTCGCGGCCGTACTTCCGCGTCACGTACTCGATGACTTCCCCGCGACGGCGCTCGCAGAAGTCGATGTCGATATCCGGCAGCGAGATCCGTTCCGGGTTCAGGAACCGCTCGAACAGCAGATCGAACTGCAGCGGATCGACGTCGGTAATCTTCATGCAGAACGCGACGAGGCTTCCTGCGGCCGAACCGCGGCCCGGACCGACCGGGATCTGGTGATCCTTGGCGTACCGGATGAAGTCCCACACGATGAGGAAGTACCCCGAGTACTTCATCCGCTTGATCACGTCGATCTCGAACTGCAGGCGTTCTTCGTACTCCGCGATGGTGTGCCGCAGCGCCCCGAGGTCGGCCAGTTCGAGCCACCGCGTCCGGCGCTCGTCGAATCCCCGGCGCACCTCGTGCTCGAAGTAGCCGTCCACGTCGAACCCGTCGGGCACCTGGAAGTCGGGCAGGTACGGCCCGGTGTCGTCGAGGTTGGCGTGGCACCGTTCGGCGATGGCGACCGTGTTGCGCAGCGCGTCCGGCACGTGCCCGAAGATCGTCGCCATCTCGTCCGGCGTCTTCAGGTAGAACTGGTCACCGTAGTACTTCATCCGCTCGGGATCGTTGGCGGTCTTGCCCGTCCCGATGCAGAGGAGGATGTCGTGCGGCCGCGCATCCGCCTGGCGGAGGTAGTGCACGTCGTTCGTGCAGACGAGGGGCATCTCGAGTTCGCGGGCCAGCGGCATCAGCCGTTCGTTGACGATCCGCTGGTCCTCGATCTGGTGCGATTGCAGTTCCAGGAAGAAGTTGCCCCGCCCCAGGATGTCCCGGTACTGGGCGGCGATGTCCATCGCCTTCGGGATCTGATCCACCCGCAACGCGGACGGAATCTCTCCCTTGAGGCAGCTGCTCAGTCCGATGAGACCCCGCGCGTGCTGCGCCAGGATCTCCTTGTCGATCCGCGGCTTGTAATAGAAACCCTCGGTGTAGGCGGACGATGTGAGCTTGACGAGGTTCTTGAATCCCTCCGTCGTCTCGGCGAGCAGGATCAAGTGGTTGGCCGTCTCGCCCGGCGTTCCGCTCTTCGTCGTCCGGGCCCCCGGCGCGACGTACACCTCGCAGCCGATGATCGGCTTGATGCCGCGCTTCTTCGCCTGGTCGTAGAACGTGATCGCGGAAAACAGGTTCCCGTGCTCGGTCACGGCCAGCGCCGGCATGCCGAGGCGTTTGGCTTCGTCCAGCAACTCGCCGATCCGGCAGGCGCCGTCGAGCAGCGAGAACTCGGTGTGCAGGTGGAGGTGAATGAACTCGGCGGCCATGTCACTCCCACTCGATCGTGGACGGCGGCTTGGAACTGATGTCGTAGACGACCCGGTTCACGCCGCGCACGTCGTTCACGAGCCGGGACGAGATCGATGCCAGGAGTTCCCCGGGCAACCGCGCCCAGTCGGCCGTCATGCCGTCCAGGCTCTCGACCGCGCGAACCGCCACGGCGTAATCGTAGGTCCGTTCGTCTCCCATGACACCCACGCTCCTGACCGGCAGCAGCACCGCGAAACTCTGCCACACGCGGTGGTACCAGCCGTGCCGGCGAATCTCGTCGACGACGACGGCGTCGGCGCGGCGCAGCAGATCCAGGCGCTCGGCGCTAATCTCCCCCACGATACGAACCGCGAGGCCTGGCCCGGGGAATGGCTGGCGTGTCACGAACTCTTCGTCGAGCCCCAGCGCGCGCCCGAGCGCGCGGACTTCGTCCTTGAAGAGCTGCCGGAGCGGCTCGACGAGCGCGAACCGCATCCGTTCGGGCAGGCCGCCCACGTTGTGGTGGCTCTTGATGGCCGCCGACGGACCGATCACCGACACCGACTCGATGACATCGGGATACAGCGTCCCCTGCGCGAGGAACCCGAATCCCCCAAGGCGTGCGGACGTCTCCTCGAACACGTCGATGAACAGCCCGCCGATGATCTTCCGTTTCCGCTCGGGGTCCGTCACGCCCTGCAACGCGGCGATGAACCGCGCGGACGCGTCCACGAACTCGACTCGCACGCGGAGCTTCTCGGCCATCCGCCGCCGCACCTGCGCCGCCTCGTCGAGGCGCAGGAGGCCGTTGTCCACGAAGACGCAGGTCAGGCGATCGCCGATGGCGCGCTGAATGAGAACCGCCGCCACCGCCGAGTCCACGCCTCCGCTGAGGGCGCAGACGACCTGGCCGTCGCCCACCTGGTCGCGAATCGCCCGCACCGCTTCGTCCACGTACGATCCGATCGTCCAGTCGCCCGCGCACCCGCAGGCCCCGTAGGCGAACTGCCGCAGCATGGCCGTCCCGTGGGACGTGTGCACCACCTCGGGGTGAAACAGCAGCCCGAACTGCCGGCGGTCCGCCGATTCGATGCCGACGATGGGCGCATTCGAACTCGACGCGACGACCGAGAATCCCGGGGGCGCGGCTTCGACGAAATCGCCGTGGCTCGCCCAGACCGACTGCTCGACCGGAAGCCCGTCGAACAGGCAGCCGCGCGACGTGTCGGCGCGGATGACCGCCGGGCCATACTCGCGCTGCGACGCGCGTCCGACGCGGCCGCCCAGCGTGGCCGTCATGAGCTGCATGCCGTAACAGATGCCGAGGATCGGCACGCCGGCCGCAAATAGCGCCGGGTCGACCTTCGGCGCGTCCGGGTCGGAGACACTGCGAGGTCCGCCCGACAGGATGATGCCGGCAGGCGACCGCGCCAGAATCCGTTCCAGCGGTTCGTGGTACGGCACGACCTCGGAATACACGCTGATCTCGCGCAACCGCCGCGCGATCAGTTGTGTGTACTGCGAGCCGAAATCGATGACGATGATGGTCTGGTGGGCCACGGTGTCACTACGATCCAGAGAGAGGCGCCGAGGGTTCGATGAGAGCTTTGTCGTATTATACCGGGGTGGATACGTCCGCGGGCATCTGTCTCGCTCCGCCCGGCGCCGCTCGACCCGGCGCGGCCGTCCGCGTGCTGGCCGCATGGCTGGTCATCGCCTGCGCCGTGACGCCGGGCGTTCTCGCGCAGGGAGCGCCATCGCCGCCCTCCGACACGCGTCAGGAAGCTCCAGCGCCGGTCGCATTCCCTGGGGGCGTTGTCTGGGAGATCGCGTTGGCGGCCCAGCCGGCATTTCGGCCGGTCTTCGACGACCGACGGATGTTCGCGGCCCTGAAGGACAACACGCTTGTCGCCGTCACGCTCGACACCGGTGCCGCAGCCTGGTCCGTGAGCCAGGCCTCCACGGTCCCCCTCGCCGTCGCAGGCGGGTTGCTCATTGGGGCGGACGGCGCTGACCTGTGGGCGCGCGACGCGGCGACCGGCGCCCCGAGATGGCAACACCGTGTCGACGCCGGCACCGTGGCTGCGATGGCCGCATCGCCCGATACCGCGTGCCTGGCGACCTCCAGCGGTACGCTGCTCTGCGTCCACGCATCGGATGGCACCCCACGCTGGCAGCAGGCCGCGTCGCTGCCCGCCAGCGCCGGCCCGGCCATGGCCAACGGGCGTGTGTTCGTCGGGCGCGGGGACGGATCCGTCCAGGCGTACGGACTGGACACCGGTCGTGCGCTGTGGACCCGGGTCACCAAGGGCACGGTGGTCACCCTGAGCGTGACGGACACCCGCGTCGTCGTCGGAACCGACTCGAACACCGTCTACACGCTGGACGCCGCCAAGGGCAAGCAGAAGTGGAAGTGGCGGACCGGCGGGGATCCGGTCGGGTCAGCCATCGTCGTGGGAAAACGGTTGTATTACGTCGCGTACGACAACACACTCCGCGCGCACAACCTGCGAAATGGTCACCTCGCCTGGGCGCGCCCGCTGGTTTCCAGGCCCGTCGGCGGCCCCGTGTCCATCGGCGATCGCGTGCTCGTCGCCAGCGTGGCTCCGCACCTGAGAGCGTTCAAGGTGACCGACGGGACGCCCGATGGCGTCGTGGCCCTGCCGGGCAAAGCGGTAGACCAACCGCACCTGGTCGCGGCCCTGGGCGATCTGCCGCCCATGGTCGTCGTCGTGACCGGTGGGGGGCAGATTCAGGCGATCGGGCAGACGATCGAACCCGCCGTCGTTCCACTCGAAGCACTGCCAGGGGCGCGGCTGATTCCCGAGACCCTGCGTCGCTGACCGTTCGCCGCCCGCGGAGGCGGGTCACGTTCGCCGCTCGGCGAGTGCCTCGCCGACGACACGGCCGAATCGCGCAATCCCCTCGGTGATCCGGTCGGCGGTCGGCCACGAATAACAGAGCCTGACGCACCGTGCTCCGCTGCCATCGACGAAGAACGGGGCTCCCGCGACATACGCGACGCCGGCCCGGATAGCCCGGGGCAACAGGGCCTCGCCACTCAGGCCGTCGGGCAACGTCGCCCACAGGAAGAATCCCCCGCGCGGCGCCTGCCAATTCAGCCTGTCTCCGAAGTGCTCTTGGATCGCCTCCGTCATTGCCGCCAGCTTCGCGCGATAGTGCGCGCGCAGCAGGGGCAGGCGTTCGGTGAGGACCCCACGTCGCCACGCCTCGAAGACGATGCGCTGGTCCAGGGAACCCGTGCACAGGTCGGCCGCCTGTTTCGCGGCGTCGAACCTGGAGGCCAGGAACGACGGCGCCGTCATCCACGCCACTCTGAACCCCGGCGCCAGCGTCTTCGAGAAACTGCTCAGGTACACGACGCGTCCATCTCGGTCGTCCGCCTTGATCGGCCGCGTCAGCGCGGCTTCGTCGTCGCCGAAATACAGGTCGCCGTAGGGATCGTCTTCGATGATGAGGAGGTGTTCGCGAGCGGCGAGTTCCAGCAGCCGGCGGCGTTTCTCCAGGCTCATCAACAGGCCGGTCGGGTTCTGGAAGTTCGGGACGACGTAGACGCAGTTGGCTCTCCGGCCGGCCAAACGGGCGGCGCGGACGGCCTCGGAGAGGCTCTCGATGTCGATGCCGTCGTGTTCCTGGCGCACCCCTTCGAGCACGACGCCGGCATCGCGGAACGCGGCCGTGGCCCCCGTGAAGGTGGGCAACTCGACAAACAGGACATCGCCGGGATCGCACAGCACCCTGGCGACCAGGTCGAGGCCCTGTTGAGATCCGGTGGTCACGAGCAGCTCGTCTGGCTCCGAGACGATGCCCCGCGTGGCCAGGATGTCGGGCAGGGCGTCGAGCAACGGCGCGAACCCGCGGGTAGGCCCGTACTGGAGCGTCCGGCCGTCGAGGCCGCTGAGCGCGGCCGCCGCGATATCCCGGAACGCCTCCCACGCGAACACCTCGGGATCGGGATAGCCTGGCGCCAGTGACACAAGGTCCGGAACGCCCGCCATCAGGGCGCCGACCTTCCGAATGGCCGACCCCTGCATGCCGGCCCCGGCACGGGACAGGAACGCGTGGTATTCGTTCACGTCAGTCGCGGCGCGGACGTGAAGTCGCGCAGATCGTCGGCGTCGGGGACGGGGTCGGCCGCCGGAGCCGACCGATGCGTCCGGTACAGGACGAGGTAGGCGCCGACCGCGCTCAACTCGATGTACTGGAAGACGAGCCCGCGGAAGAGCCACGCCAGTACCTGCAGCGGCACGACGGCGAGACCAACGAGCGGCACGAACGCGATGAGTCCGAGGCTCGTCGTGGTCACCACGGAGACCAGCGTGGCGCAGACGACCAGCAACAGCGCCAGGCCGAACACGCTCCAGACAGGCCGACCGTCCCGTCGCAGGAACTGCCACACCCGGCGTGTGGCCTGCCCGACTCGGCAGTCATCCGCCACGATGACCATCTGGACGAGCGAATAGGCGAAATTGACGAGGGTAATCCAGACGGCCAGCACCGTCGAGGCGACGCCTGCGCTGACCGTCCACGCCATGTTCGAGTCCGGCGTCAGCGACGCCGGCAGGTTTCCGAACAGGACACTCAGATAGACGGCGCCCGACAGGCCGTAGACGCCCATCAGGACGATGCCCAGCCGCACGTAGCGCCTGAAATACGCCGTGCAACCGTCGTGGAACCGGTCGAGCGTGAACCGCGCCGCGGAGGCCAGCGTGCTGAGCATGAGGGGCGGGACTTCGACCGGCCCGCCCTCCCGCTCGCCCTCCGCGAGCACGCTCACCGATCCGCCCTTCGTCAGGAACAGCAGGATGGAACCCGCGACGCCGACGAGGCTGAATGACACCAGGAAACTCGCGAGCGCCAGGGGTTCAGCCATCAGGACGCCGGCGATTCCCAGGAGGCTCGTGCGCAGGTCCGCCAGGACGAAGGGCGGGATATCCTTGCCCATGACGAGCGCGATGACGAGGCCGCCTCCGACCAGGGGCACGGTCAGGAGCAGTTTCACGGTGGAGTCCGCCACGAACTGCACGGCCGTCACCTGCCAGTTGGCGGCGGCCACGAGCGCCCCACGTTTCAGCGTCGTCTTGACGGACATGCGCGTGGTGATTGACACGGCCTCCCAGTTATAACACGCCTCGAATCGCCAACCGGCCCTTGTCCGATGGCGCCGGGCGCGGCTATGCTGCTGACGCACCCTTATGTGGCCTGCAACGGCGACCCGGCCGTGGGTTCGACTCCTGGTAGCGTGGCTGGTCCTCGCCGGCACCATCGTGGCCGGCATGCGCGCCCACGAACGCCTGTCGCTCGGCACCAGCGATGCCGACGGCGCGACACGCATCGCGGCGGCCATCAGCCGCGAATTCTCCAGCGCGGAACGATCGCTCGAAGAGGCCGCCGCGTCCATTGGACGCGAGATCGATCTCGTGCGACGCGCGCAGGAAGACCGGGCGGCGGCACGCGATCTCTTCGGCGTCCTGCAGCGGCTCGACTCGTCGTCGCGCGAGTTGTCGGCGACGGTCTTCACGCCGACGGCCACGCCGCTGGCCTGGAGCGGGCGGCCCACCGACCTTCCTCGCGCCAGGATCCTCGCCAGCACACCCGCGACATTCGTCGCGCCGAGCCCGCTGGGGCCGAGGCTGTTTCTCGTCCGGCCGCTCGCGACGTCATCGCCCTCGTCCCGGATCGGCACGCTGGTGGTCGAACGATCGTTGCCCACCGTCCAGGACGCCCGCCCGCAGCCCGGCGACGAAATCACGTGGACCGTCGCCAACGTGCCCGTGCGCTTGCGCGCCCGCTATCAGGGCGCGGGCACGCACGCCGGTCCGGATACCTTCCTGTTGACGACACAGGACGGCACGCCGCTGCTCGAAGGGCGGGTCGCGCCCGAAGACGTGGGCGCCGGGCGGGAGGTGTCCCGGCGCCGCACCATGATGGTGCTGCTGCTGCTGACGGCGGCGTGCGTCGTCATCGCGGTGGCGCCGTTGTCGGCGTGGCGCGCGCGGGCGCGAACGGCGGCCACAGTGACCGCCGCGACCCTCGCGGCGTGCGCGGCCGTCATGGCCGCCAGAGCCCTGGCGTGGTTCGCCCTGGGTGACGCGTCCGCGCCGGAGGTTGCCAGCCTCTGGCCGGGCCTCGCCTTCCGCTCGTCCGTCGATTTCCTCCTGACGGCGGCCAGTGCCCTCCTGATGACGGTGGTCCTTGGCGGGGCGGTGGTGCGGCTCCGCCGCGCCAGGCACGCCCACCGGCGGCCGCCATCCGGCTCGACTGGCCGGCTGGCCGGTTTCCTGTCGCTCGCGCTGGCCGGCGGCCTCGGCATCGTGGCGGCCTTCGCGGGTATGGCCGGGTTGATTCGCGCCAGCGCCGAGACCTCGCCGACCGACCTGCGGACGTTCGCGCTGCACCTGGGCGATCCATCACGCTTCGCGGCCGAGACGGGCCTGGTCGTGGCCGCCTGCGCCACCGTCTGGCTTGCCGTCACGGCTTTGCTCGCGACGACCATCCCGTTCCGCGTCGATCGTTCACGCACGTCGCGGGGTATCCTCGTCGCGCTCTGGGCGCTGCCGTCGTTGGTGTGGGTCGGCATCCGTTCGGCCTCGCCCGGCTGGCCGGAACCGATCGAGGTTCTGCCGCCGGCGCTGATGGCCACGACGATCGCCGCCAACTGGAGCCAGGCGGGGCGGCTCTATCGACGGGCCACCCAGGCGGCGCGCCTCGTTCTGCTCTTTGCGGCCTTCGTGGCCCCGGTCCTGGCGTGGTACCCGGCGCTGTGGCTCGAATCGGACCGGGCGAGGCGCGAAGACCTCGCGAGCCGGCTCGCACCTCAGGCGACACGCCAGCGCGAGGACCTGCTCGCCCGCGTGCGTCAGGTGCAGTCTCAGATCGATTCGGTTCAGGGACTGGCGGACATGGTGCAGGCGGCGGCCGGGGCGTCGGTCTCCCCTGTTCCGACTGACGCGGCGTTTCTGGCCTGGTCTCAGACGGACCTCGCCCGCTACCGGCTGACGTCGGCCGTCGAGCTGTATGGCCCCAACGGGCTGCTGGTCAGCCGCTTCGCCCTGAAGCTGCCCGACTACACGTCCGCACAGCAGGTCTGGGAAGGTTCGGGGTGCGGGTGGGAACTGTTCGAAGAGGTGTCGCCCTTCTTCTCGGAGGAACGCCGACTGCTCTACGCGGGACGCGGGTTGTGCGTGCAGACACCCGCGGGGCCACGCGCGGTCGGAGCCATCGCGATTTACGCGATGCTCGATTACGGCGATCTGCCGTTCATCGCATCCCAGAATCCCTACGTCACGCTCGTCGGCGGCGAGCAGGGTGCCGCGCCGCGGCTCACCGAGAGTCATGGCGACGTCGGGTTCGTCGTCTACGGCTGGAGCCGGACCCCGGTTTACGCCTCCGGCCCCGCCTGGACGCTCGATGACACGACCTTCGACCGTGTGTATCAATCCCGCGATCCGTTCTGGACCACGATGTCCTCGGCGGGCCGGGACTACTCCGTTTACCTGGCGAATGATCGCGGCGGTATCTACGCGCTCGGCTTCCCGGACATCTCGCCGGTCGAGCACACGATCAACGCGGCAGAACTTGTCATCCTCGGTGGCGTCGCCTTTGCGTTCCTGACGCTGGTCGCCTGGCTCATGGCGGTGGCGGGCGGGTACCGCGGCCTCCGGGGCCGCGACCTGCTGCGCGAACTGCGCGCGAGTTTCTACCGAAAACTGTTCCTCGCGTTCGTGGCGGCGGCCGCCATCCCGATTCTCACGCTCGCCGTCGTTGCCCGTGCCTATCTGGCGTCGCGCCTGATGAGCGGTATCGAAGAGGCCGCTGCGCGAACGGCGCTGGTGGCCCAGCGCGTGGTCGAGGACTACTCGCAGTTGCAGGAACGGGGCGATCGGCGGGCCGAGTCCATCGATGACGACATCCTCGTGTGGATTGCCCGCGTCATCGACCAGGACGTCAACGTGTTCGACGGCGCGTCGCTCGTGGCGACCAGCGAGCGGAACCTGTATGCGTCCGGCGTCCTGCCCACGAGGACGTCGGCTGACATCTACCGCGCCATCGCGCTCGATCGCCGGGCCGCCTTCGTCGGGACCGACCGCGTCGGGTGGTTCGACTACATGGCCGCGTCCGCGCCCGTGAAGCTGGAAGGCCGGGAGGCGATCCTGACCGTTCCGCTGATGCTGCGGCAGCAGGCCATCGAGCAGGAGATCGACGACTTGAACCGCCGCATCCTGCTCGCGGTGCTGGCCTTCATCCTGGCCGGTTCCGGCCTCGGCTACTGGATGGCCGAACGGATCGCCGACCCCGTGAATCGCCTGCAGCGCGCCACGGCCCGGCTGGCACGCGGCGACCTCACCGCGCGCGTCGCGCTCACGTCAGCCGACGAGTTCCGCCGCCTTGTCGAGGCGTTCAACCGGATGGCCGAAGAACTGCAGCGACACCAGCAGGAACTCGCGCGGACCCACAAGCTGGAAGCGTGGGCGGATATGGCCCGGCAGGTCGCCCACGAAATCAAGAACCCGTTGACGCCGATTCAGCTGTCGGCCGAACACCTGCGCCGGGTGCACGTCGATCGGGGATCGCCCCTGTCGCCCGTACTCGACGGGTGCGTGGACTCCATCCTCACGCAGGTGCGCCTGCTGCGTCAGATCGCCGGCGAGTTCTCGAGCTTCGCGTCGTCGCCCACGGCCCGGCCTGTCGAAACCGCCATCGACGAACTGGTCGGAGAAGTCGTCGATCCGTACCGTCCCGGCCTCGCCGGCAAGGTGCACCTCGCGGTCGATGTCTCCGCCGACCTCCCGAGACTGTGGGTGGACCGTCCGCTGCTGGGGCGGGCGTTGACCAACGTCATCGACAACGCCCTGCACGCCATGCCGAAGGGCGGCACCCTTTCAGTCCGGGCGGCGCTTGGCGACGGCGCCATCGAGCTGCTGGTGACGGATACGGGCGTCGGGATGGACGAGGCCGCCGTCGCGAGAATCTTCGAGCCGTACTTCTCGACCAAGGCCACGGGTACCGGCCTCGGGCTGACCATCGCCAAGCGCAACGTGGAACTGCACGGCGGCGCCATCGCGGTCGACAGCGCCCCCGGTCGAGGGACCACGGTGACCATGCGGCTCCCCCTGCGTGCGATCGGCCCGTCGGCCGGGCACTGATCCACGTCCCGCCCGATCGATTAGGGCGCGGTCGGTCCCGCCGGGATGTTGTCGTCGGCCGGTCCGGCAGGCTGGCTGCGATGCCGCCGGAATCGGGCCCAGCCCATCTCGATGAAGGCCGACACCAGGTAGGTGTAGGCGAGAATGAGCAACACCACGCGCGGTTCGAGCTGGACGAGCGCAATCACCGCAGCCAGCAGCACCAGCACCTTGTAGGGGCGGCGCGCGCCGAGATCGATGGTCTTGAAGCTCCGGAAACGAATCGTGCTGACCATCAGGACCGCCGGCACGAGGGCCACGACGAGGGCGATCAACGCGCTCCGGGGGTCACTGAAGCCTTCCGGGTAGAAGAAGACCGTGGACGCCGGGACGGCCGCGGCTGACGGGCTGGGCATCCCGACGAAGTACCGTTTGTCGGTGGCACCGACGCTCTGGATGTTGAACCGCGCGAGTCGAATCGCCGCGGCCGTCACGAAGATGAACCCCGCCGCCCATCCCAGTCGGTTCAGCGGCTGGAGGCCCCAGACGAACGTCAGGATCGCCGGAGCGATCCCGAACGAAATCACGTCGGCGAGCGAGTCGAACTCCCGTCCGAACGCGCTGGTCGTTCCCGTCAGGCGGGCGATCCGTCCATCCAGCATGTCGAGCACGACCGCCACCCCGATGAAGGGCGCCGCCATGGTCAGTTCGTTACGCATCGCGTACAGGACGCACGCGTAACCGCAGAACATGTTCCCAAGCGTGAACAGGCTCGGCAGGAGGTAGACTCCGCGCCTCATCCGGCGTTCACCGTTCCGGTCCCGCCGCAGCGTACCGAGCACACCCACGCGCCGCTGGCTGTCGTCGGGGCCAACCGCCGTCCGATCCGCCGGGTCTTCCGATGACATCACGCCCACCTCGCGAGAATGGTCTCGCCGCCGCGGACGGTCTGGCCGACCGACACGGAGAGCACGGCGGACGGGGGCAGAAACAAGTCGATGCGGGAGCCGAACTTCATGAGGCCGTATTTCTCACCCGTGGCCACTTGCGCCCCTTCCCGAACGCGGCAGACCAGGCGGCGCGCCACGACGCCAACGACCTGCCGGCAAACGACCATCCGGCCGTCGTGCTCGATCCAGACCTCGTTGCGCTCGTTCTTGACGGCGGCATCAGGCCGATACGCGGCCAGGAAGGCGCCCCGCATGTAGACGACCTTGCGGACCAGACCGCCGATGGGAATCCGGTTCATGTGGACGTTCAGCGGGGAGAGGAAAATGCTGATCTGCTGCCACTCCCCCGGCGGGGCCGCATTGAGTTCGACCGGACCCGCGATCATGACGCGGCCGTCGGCCGGCGACACCACCGCGGTCGGGTCGTTCGGGACCGACCGGGCGGGGTCCCGGAAGAAGAACGCCATGAAGAGCGCCACGGCGAGCAACCCCACCGCGATCCACGTCCAGCCGGCGGCCCACGCCGCCACGCCGGGGATTCCCGCCGCCAGAACGAACGGCCAGCCGGCCCGATCCATCGTCATGAGACGCCATTCTATCAGCCGGGCGGACAACCCGCCCTGAAACAGTGAAGCCAGCGCCCGACGGGTCGGACGCTGGCTTCACTGCCTGCCTCGGCCTCCCGGCCGGTGTTGCGCAGCCTAGACTGACAGCGCGGGGCGGCTGCCGTTGTCGGCAAGACGCCGGACGATGTCCTGCATCCGGTCCTTCAACTGGAGCTTCCGCTTCTTAATCGTCGCCTCTTCGAGCTGCTCGGGTTCTGACAGATACGGCTTGCCAGCCAATTCCGTGAGTCGGGTCTCGAGTTCCCGGTGACGCGCAGCCAGTTCCTGGTACTCCACGTCACTCGAAAGCCCCGAGGGCTGCTGTTGGGTGGGCTCTACCGCCATGAGGTCTGCCTCCTTCCGTCAGGGGCGTGAAAGGGATGCGCAAAAGAGACACGTCCCTTCTGTCGCGAACGCTACCACAAGCGATTGGACGATTCAAGCGTCCGAAGAGTCTCCAAATCCTTGGATCTCGGTCGTCAGTATCAACGCATCGTCGACCGGCAGATCATAATATCGTCCCCGCACGCCAGTCTGTCGAAACCCCAGCCGGCCGTACAGCTCCCGGGCCGCCTGATTGGCCCGCCGGACTTCGAGGGTGGCCACCACAGCCCCCTCCTCGGCCGCCCTGCTCATGGCATGACGGACGAGCACCGTTCCGACGCCCTGGCGGCGTGCGGCATTCGACACGGCCACGTTGTTGATGTGCAGCTCGTCGAGAATCAGCCAGACGGCGCAGTAGCCGACGGCTCGCCCGTCTCCGGTTCGAGCCAGATAGATTCGGGACTGCGGATTGCGGAGGTCGTCCTCGTACATCTGGCGGGTCCAGGGCCGGGAGAAGCTCTCCTGGTCAATCGCCAGCACGCCGTCCAGATCCTCGGGACCGGCCAGCCGGGCGACGGTGAAGTCGAGGCTCACCGGCCGGCCTTCCGGTCACGGGCAAGTTCGGCGTCCGGGCGTCGCACGTACACCGGCTCGACGGCGTGCGGGTGGAAGGTGCCGCCTGACCGCAGGCGCCCGGTGGCGATCCGGGCAACGGCCGCGGCGATCGCCGGCACCGGATCGGCGACGCCGGCGCACACCGGCGTCGCCGCCAGCAAATGGGGGTACGCCAGGGCCCCGTCGCCCACGAACCAGGCGCCTGCCAACCCGAGCGTTCGCCAGCGTTCGAGCACGACGTCAGGGGGCGCCACCAGGGGACCATCGTCCTCGCGAAGGACCGGACCGAGCGGCCCTTGGGATGCGACGACGTAAGACGCCGCGAACACCTCCCCACGCAGGGCATCCATGAAGGCCGCCACCCGTTTCCCCTCGGCCATTCCCTCGGCGCCTGCTGCCGCAAGCCCTTCCAGGGCGGAAACCCCGACGACGGGCTTGCCGGTGGCAAAGGCCAGTCCCTGCACGGACGCGATGCCGATCCGCAGCCCCGTGAAGGACCCGGGGCCGGAGGCGACCGCGAAGCCATCGACATCGGCCAGGTCGAGTCCCGCGGCCGCGAGGGCGTCCAGGACATCACCGGGCAACCGGACAGCGTGCGGCCTGGCCGCGTCACCCGTTCCGAGAACGAGGGTCCGGTCGTCGCGAACGAGCGCAAACGATCCCGCGCGAGTCGTGGTGTCGAGCGCAAGCACGAGCATGAAGGCATTGTGCCCCAGGCGGACCGCACGGCGCCACCTCACGTCTTGACGCGCCCTCCGCGGCACTCCTATAGTCCGAACGTGTCTCCCGACCGCCAGTCTCCGCCCCGTCCGCCGGCCGGCGCCACGCCGGCGATGCGCCAGTACCTGGAGGCCAAGCGCCAGTACCGCGATGCCATCGTCTTCTTCCGGATGGGCGATTTCTACGAGATGTTCTACGAGGACGCCCTGGTCGCGGCGCGCGCCCTCGATCTCACGCTGACCTCGCGGTCCAAGGACGCCGACGGCGGCAGCATCCCCATGTGCGGGGTGCCGTTCCACGCGGCAGAGACGTACCTGACGCGCCTTGTGAAGAAGGGGTTCCGGGTCGCGATCTGCGAGCAGGTCGAAGACCCGCGCAAGGCCAAGGGCCTCGTGCGACGAGAGGTCGTGCGCGTGGTCTCTCCCGGGACCTTCACCGAAGGTGACTACCTCGACGCCCGTGAGCCGGCGTTCCTGCTGGCCATCGCGCCCTCGGGGCTCGGGTCCGAACAATCGTCGGGAGGCGGCCGTGCCGCGCAGGTGCCCGTGGTCGTGGGCGCCGCCCTCCTCGACCTGTCGACCGGCGAGTTCATGGCGGCGGAGTACGCGGGACCGGACGGCCATCGAGCGCTCCTCGACGAACTGGCCGTCCTGCGCCCGCGGGAGATCGTCATCCCCGCGGAAGCGCCCCTCGATCAGATCGTGCCGCCGGTGCTGCGCGGCTCGGCCGGCGTGACACCGGTCGACGGCTGGACCTTCGATCTCGAGAGCGCGCGGCGGACGCTGCTCCAGCAACTCCAGACCCAGTCGCTCGACGGCTTCGGCCTCGAGGCGCATCCGGCCGCCATCCGGGCCGCGGGCGCGCTGGTGCGATACCTCCAGGACACGCAGAAAGCCGAACTGTCTCACGTCCGCGAGGTGGTGTACAAGGAACACACCAACCGGCTCGTCATCGATCCGCTCACGATCCGTCATCTCGAACTCGTCGAATCCACCGACGGCGGGCGGGCCGGTTCACTGCTCGGGGAGATCGATCACACGGTGACGCCCATGGGCGCCCGGATGCTGCGCTCCTGGCTCCTCCGGCCGCTCTACGCCCTGGAACCCGTCCGCGATCGCCTCGATGCCGTCGAGGACTTCGCGTTCCGGACCACCGACCGGGGCAAGGTTCGCGACACGCTGCGCGGCGTCGGGGATGTCGAGCGCCTGGTGGCGCGAGCCGCGCTTGGCACCGCCGGCCCGCGAGATCTGGTGGCCCTCAAGTCGTCGCTGCAGGCCGTCCCCCGCCTTCGGGGCCACCTGCGGGACCTGCAGGCGCCGCTCGTCTCGGCGCTCGTGGCCGAACTCGACGACGTGGCCGACGTCCGCGATGCGATCGAATCGACGCTGATTGACGCGCCAGGCGCGCTCGCCCGCGACGGCGGATACGTCCGGGACGGTGTCGATCCGGAACTCGACGACCTCCGCCATATCTCCCGGTCAGGCAAGCAGGTCATTGCCGAGCTGGAAACGCGGGAACGTGAACGCACCGGCATCAACTCCCTGAAGGTCCGCTACAACCGGGTATTCGGGTATTACATCGAAGTCTCGAAATCCAACCTGCATGCCGTGCCGGCGGATTACCACCGCAAGCAGACCATCGCGGGCGGCGAGCGTTTCATCACGCCCGCGCTCAAGGACTACGAAGAGAAGGTGCTCGGAGCCGACGAACGGATTCTCGAACGCGAGATCGAGATCTTCGAGACGCTGCGCGCGAAGGTCGGGCTGGAGGCGCCGCGGATCCAGGACACGGCGCGCGCCCTGGCGACGCTGGACGTGCTCTCGGCGCTCGCCGAGGCGGCGGCGCTGAACAACTACGTCAAACCCCACCTGCACGACGGCGACGAGATCGCCGTCGCCGACGGCCGGCATCCGGTCGTCGAGCGGCACTGCACCGACCCGTTCGTACCGAACGACACGCACCTCGACGGCACGAACAAACAACTGGTGATCCTGACCGGCCCCAACATGGGCGGCAAGTCGACCTACCTGCGCCAGGTCGCGCTCATCAGCGTGATGGCGCAGGCCGGATCCTTCGTCCCCGCGCGCGAGGCCAAGCTCTGCATGGTCGATCGCGTGTTCGCGCGCGTGGGCGCGTCGGACAACATCGCGCGCGGCCAATCCACGTTCATGGTCGAGATGCAGGAAACCGCCAACATCCTGCACACCGCCACGTCCCGCAGCCTGGTCATCCTCGATGAGATCGGCCGGGGAACCTCGACGTTCGACGGACTCAGTATCGCCTGGGCGGTCGCGGAGCATCTCGCGTCGAATCGGCGCGCCCGGCCGAAGACGCTCTTCGCGACCCACTACCACGAACTGACGGACCTGGCCGAAACTCACGCCGGCGTCGTGAACGCGCACGTCGCCGCCCGTGAGTGGCGCGACGACATCGTCTTCCTGCGAAAGGTCATCCCCGGCCGGTCGGATCGCAGCTACGGCATCCAGGTGGCTCGCCTCGCCGGCCTGCCAGCCGAAGTCATCAGCAGGGCCCGCAGCATCCTCGCGGCCCTGGAAGAGGACGCGATGGCCCGCGGAGGCCGGCCCACCCTGTCGGGTCAGCCATCCGCCGGCAAGCAGCAACTCGGCCTCTTCGAAACGCCGACGTCTCTCGACACCGTGGGCCGTCGCCTCCGGGAAACCGACGTGGACCGCCTCACGCCGCTCGAAGCCCTGACGCTGCTGGCCGATCTCAAGCGGGAGATGGACGAGCCGTGACACGTCGGAGCGGGACGCTGGCCGCGATGGTGGCGATGTGGCTGGCCCTCGCGCCGCCACTCGTGTCCGCGGCCGGCCGCTACGATCCGAAGCTGCGCTTCCGCTCGATTCGAACGGCCCACTTCACGATTCACTACCACCAGGGTGAAGACGCCGCTGCCGCCCGGCTCGCCACGATTGTGGAGCCGGTTCGCACCGAGCTCCAGCGGCGTCTCGGCCTCGACGCGCCCCGCCATACCCACGTCATCCTCGTTGATCAGGACGACGTCGCGAACGGGTGGTCCACACCGTTTCCGTACAACGTGGTCGAACTCGCGGCCACTCCCCCGTCGGCGCAGTCGTTCCTGGGACACCACGACGACTGGCTGACCACGGTCTTCACCCACGAGTACGCGCACACGATGCACCTGGACCAGGTCGGCGGGCTCATGCGCCTGCCGAGATGGCTGCTCGGACGCCACCCGGCGTCCTTTCCCAACCTGTTCGTACCAACCTGGCAGATCGAAGGGATCGCGACATACGCGGAGGGATTGAACGGGCTCGGCCGCACTCACGCGGCCGACGTGGCGGCAACGATGGCAGCGCAGCGCCGCTCGGGCGCCGCGCCGCGGCTCGACCAGCTCGCCGGCGGACTGGTCGCCTGGCCAGGCGGGTGGGGGCCCTACTTCTACGGAGGGGCCTTCGTGGAGCGACTCGCGAGCGTGGCGGGTGATGCCGCCATTGGGGAACTCGCGCGCCGGACGGCGCGGCGGCTCCCGTTCTTCAGCGGAGGAGCGTTCTCCCGGGTGTTCGGCGAGAGCGCCGACACCCTGTGGAAGTCCCAGGTTCCCGAGGCCGTGCCGGAACCGACCTCCGACGCCACTCGAGTCACCCGCTCCGGGTACCTGTCGTCCACGCCGCGCTTCCAGACGGAGCCTGGCCCGGAAGCGCTGGTCTACGCGACCATTGACGCGCACGCGTTTCCGGCGATCCGCCGGGTCGAACTCGCAGGATTCCATTCGGAGAGGTTGACAAGCCGTGTGCCCGGCGAAGCGATAAGCTCCAGCCAGGGATGGGTGATCTTCGACGACGTCGATGTCCGGGGCGCGGTGGCCCGGGTCTCCGATCTCCACGCGCTGCACGTCGCGACCGGTCGCCGCCTGCGCCTGTCGACGGGCGCCCGGCTGTCGAGCCCCGATGTCTCGATCGACGGTCGCCGCATCGTCGCGACGCAACACGTCGATGCCGAGCGCGCACTCGTCGTGTACGGGCTCACGCTTCGCGGCCCGAGCGGAGCCGCTCTCGACCCGGCGCCCCACGGCCGGCTGAGGGTCACCGGCTGCTCGTTCGACTCGCCACGATGGTCGCCCGACGGCCGGCGGGTGGCGGCGTCCGTGTCGTGCCACGGCTCGCTCCCGGAGATTGGCATCTACGATCCGGAGGCGGGAACATGGTCGGTCCTCGCCCCAGACGCGCGTGCCAGAGACATCACGCCAACGTGGAGCCGGGATGGCCACTGGCTGCTGTTCGCTTCGGACCGCGGCGGAGGGCCCTTCGCCATCTACGCCGTCTCGATCGCAGGCGAAGGGGGTCGCCCCCGAGAGATCCGATCGGTGTGGAGCGGCCCGTCCGGCGCGACCTCACCCGATGTGTCGCCCGACGGCACCCGGATGGCCTTCGTCGGGGCCACGGCCCAGGGCATGGACATCTTCGTCACGACCCTCGCGGACCCGGCGTCGTGGCCCCCGGTGGCCTCCTCGCTCCGCTCCGGTGACGACGGGAGGCCCGGGCATACGGTCCCGGACGAACCGTTTCCCCGGAGCGCCCCTTACTCGCCCTGGTCCACGCTCGTTCCCCGGTACTGGGAGCCCGTCATCGCCGCTGACGGGGATCGTCTCGACGTAGGCGGGCAGACGAGCGGTTCCGACGTCCTGGGCCGCCACACCTACTGGGCCAGCCTCATCGTCGCCGCCGACCGGCCGGACACGACCGACGGCGTGCCGGCGGCAAGTCGCGTCGACTGGGACGTGTCGTACACGTACGACCGGTGGCGACCGGTCTTCGTCGCGGCGGCCTCGGGAACGACCGATCACGTCAGTGTCTGCGTCGAAGGTACGGGCCTCGCGATCGCGGCCGACTCGCGCAGTACGGAGTTCTTCGGCGGCTTCGTCCTGCCGTACCGCCGCGCCAGGTTCTCTCATGCCGTCCTGCTGGGGCTGTCCACGAACGACCAGCATATCGACCTTGGCGACGCCGACATCCGGCGTGCGCGCAACGCCGCACGGACCGCCTGGACGTTCTCGTCCGCTCGCCGCTACGGCTACTCCATCAGCCCCGAGGACGGCGTCCGCCTTGGCCTGACGGCGGAGCGTACGATGACGGGGCTCGGTTCGGACGGACGCGCCAGCACGTTCACCGCGGATGCGAGAGTCTACCTCCCCGGCGGCATTCGTCACGGTGTCCTGGCGGTTCGCGCGGCGGCGGGTTCGAGTACCGGCCACGTCGGTTCGCGCCGGTTGTTTTCGGCTGGCGGCCCCGGCGCGACGGCCTCGACGCTGACGTTCGATCGGAAGGCCCTCGGGCTGCTCCGCGGTCTCGCTCGCGACGACCTTACCGGGACGGCGATGGTGGCCGGCAGTATCGACTATCGATTCCCCGTGCTGAGGGTCGAACGCGGCCGCGGCGCCTGGCCGCTGTTCCTCAACACGGTCCACGTCGCGTTCTTCTCGGACTATGCCGCCGTGGGCGCCACGCTGGATACCCTGCGCCGGAAGGCCTGGAGCGCCGGCGCCGAGCTGTCGGCCGATGTGACGCTCGGGTTCGGACTGCGGATGACCGCCACCGCTGGAGCGGCGTGGACGCACCACGATGGACGGGCGTCTGAGCCGGGCCGGGCGGCCGTGTTCGTGCGGACGGGTTACGCGTTCTGACGCGGCCTGCTGGGCACCGCGTGGCGTCCGGCTTCAGCCGGACGTTTCAGGGGCTGGCTGACTCGTCCCGAGCCTGTCGAGGGATGCCAGCCCCCCACGTCCGGGCGCAGCGCTACAGCGACTCGAGTTCGCGACGGGCGTCGGTGGCGTAAACCGAGGTCGGGAATTCGTCGACGAGACGCTGGAAGGACTTCTTCGCGTCTGCCGCCTGCCCCGACAACCGGTACGCCCGACCGAGCTGCATCAGGACGCCGTCGAGCGGAAGATCGTCGCCGCCCTTGGCGGCGAGGTCCTTGAGGCTGGCCACCGCGTCGGTGTGTTTGCCGGCCGAGATCAGCGCGTCGGCGACACCGAGCCTGGCCATCGCCTGGACCACGCCCGTCCCCTTCTCGGCGACTTCCTTGTACTTCTGGATACCTTCGTCGGTCCGTCCGAGCCCAACCAGCGCGGCCGCGGCGCGGTATTTGGCCACGAGACCTGCTTCACGCGACGGGTACGCATCGGCCACGGCCAGGAACTTCGGCAGCGCGGCTTCGAGGCGGGCCTTGTTGGACGGGAACGTGCCGGCGGGCTGCGTCGGCAGCGACCCCGTCTGCCCAGCCACGGGCGGCGTCACAGGCGCTTCGGCCACGGTCATGGCTTCGGCCAGCAACGCGGTCGCCCGGCCGGCGGACACCGACCGCCAGCTCAGCGTCGCCATCACCGCCACGGCAACGACGGCAATCGCGATCAGGCCGTAGTTGATCGTCTGCTTGTGAGCCTCGTACTGTTCGCGAAGGTCGAGGAGCCAGTTCGCGACTTCGTTTTCTTTCAGGTGGTGTCGTTCGGTTCGCTTCATCGGCCTGCTCGTCTCGGGAATCTGGTGCGCGTGAGCGGATTTGAACCGCTGGCCTGCCGCTTAGGAGGCGGCTGCTCTATCCCCTGAGCTACACGCGCCCGTGGCAAAAGATCATTATACGCTCAGTAGTGCAGCACGCTGACGACCTGCTCGCCCGGGAGCCTGCCGCGGCCAGCCAGGCCGTCCAGTTCGACCAGGAACGCGCAGGCGTGCAACTGCCCGCCCAGGCCCTTGACGAGCGACGCCGCGGCGGCCGCGGTGCCTCCGGTGGCCAGCACATCATCGACGATCAGGACTCGCTGGCCGGGCACGATGGCGTCCTCGTGGATCTCGATCGCATCCGTGCCGTACTCGAGGCTGAACGACGCGCGGCGGGCCCGGGACGGCAGTTTCCCTGGCTTCCGAATCGGGCAGAATCCCGCGCCCAGCCGCTCGGCGACCGGGGCGCCCAGGATGAAGCCCCTGCTCTCGATACCGACGACCAGGTCGATGCCAGCCCCGAGAAACGGCATCGCGAGGAGATCGATGGCCGCCCGGAATCCTTCAGGTTCGCGGAGCAACGTCGTGATGTCGTAGAAGAGAATGCCCGGCTTCGGGAAATCGGGCACGTGGCGGATCTTCAGCTTGAGGAATTCCGGACCGTGCAGCGGTGCCATCGACTGTGCCATCGTCACTCACCCTTTGATGAAGAACTCGTGGTACTCGCCCGTGGGCGGCTGCACGTCGCGGTCGACGTTGCGAACACGCGCACCGCCCGGCCCGCTGTGAATGGACGCCTCGAAACGGCCCAGCGCCTCGACCTCGCCTTCGGCCCAGATCTCGACCTCGCCGTACGCCGTATTCCGCACCCACCCGGTCAGGCCCTCGCGTTTCGCGGCGTCGTACGTGAAGTATCGGAACCCGACACCCTGGACCCGGCCAGATACCCTATACGAGCGCGCCTCACGCATGATTCGGTGACTCCACTGACGGACGCTCGATTATAGTGAAGGGATATGCCCCAGTCATCAGTTCCCTCCACTGGCCTCGTGCTCGGGGTTCCCGGATTCTCGTACGCCGACCTCTACGATCCCTTCCGCCTGCGGGAGCTCCACGGCGTGTTTCTCGCGGACCTCGCGCGCGCCGACAACGACCTGGCGCGCCGGTGGGCGCAGTATTCGGTCAGCCCCGATTCGGGTCTGACGCCCACCGAACTGTCGATGCTCTACGTGCGGATGGCCCCGCATGTCAGCCGGTTCGTCGCTCGACTGTTCGGGATCGAGCCCGAGGCGGAGTCCATCGCCGCCGGAACACGCGCCCACGACAGCCTGTTCAGATTCAAGGCGGACTTCGTGCGCCGGCGCGTCGTGCCCATGCTCAAGGGCGGAGCGCACCACGCCAGGACGGCGGAGGACGATGCGGTCGTGTCGGCGCTGGTGGCAGCGCAGTTCCCGAGTGACCAGGAAGCGGCCGTGGCGCGCGCCGGCATCCTGCTGCTCGATCGGGAGATCGCCGCGACAAAGGCGGGCGACACCGCCGAACTGGCAGCGGTGACGACCGCCATCGACGCCCTGAAACGCTGGTGCGCCGCGCGGGTGCACGATCCGGTGTTTCGCGGATGGGTCGCCTTCCGGCTGCCCGAGAACATCGACTACTTCAAGCTCGTCGAGGTCTCCCGCGACCGTGATCTTCCGCTCGCGATGGAGGGACCCGCCGGCCAGCGCCGACGCCGTGATGGATTCGTGCTGACCGATCCCCGCATGAACGGCCGCGAGGTCCTGAGCGAGATCCACTACTGCGTCCTGTGCCACGAACGCGACAAGGACTCGTGCAGCAAGGGCCTGACGGACAAGACCGGCGCGACGGCCACGAATCCGCTCGGCATCCCGCTCGAGGGCTGCCCGCTCGACGAGAAGATCTCCGAGATGCACATGATGCGCAAGCACGGCGACGCCATCGGCGCGCTGGCGCTCGTGACCGTGGACAACCCGATGTGCCCCGGCACCGGCCACCGCATCTGCAACGACTGCATGAAAGCCTGCATCTTCCAGAAGCAGGAGCCGGTCAACATCCCGCAGATCGAATCCGGCATGCTCACCGACGTCCTGCGCCTGCCGTGGGGCGTCGAGATCTACGGGCTGCTCACCCGCTGGAATCCGCTCAACGTGCGGCGCCCGTACGCGCTGCCCTACAACGGCCGCAAGGTGCTCGTCGTCGGCATGGGGCCGGCTGGCTACACCTTGTCCCACTACCTCGTGAACGAAGGGTTTGGCGTCGTCGGCGTCGACGGCCTGAAGATCGAACCGCTGCCCGAGCGACTCACGGGCACGGACACCACGCCGCCGGAGCCGGTACGTGACTGGAACGAGATCTACAGCCCGCTCGACGAACGCGCGCTGGAGGGCTTCGGCGGCGTCTCCGAGTACGGCATCACGGTACGCTGGGACAAAAACTTCCTGACGCTCCTCCACCTGACCCTCGCGCGCCGCAGCACGCTCAGGATGTACGGCGGCATCCGCTTCGGTGGCACGCTCTCCCTGGACGACGCGTGGGCCTACGGATTCGATCACGTGGCGATTGCGGCCGGCGCGGGCAAGCCGACGATCGTCTCGATGAAGAACAACCTGCTTCGAGGCATTCGCCAGGCCAGCGATCTGTTGATGGCGCTGCAGCTGACCGGCGCCTTCAAACGCGGTGCGTTCGCCAACCTCCAGGTCCGCATGCCCTGCGTCGTCATCGGCGGCGGGCTCACCGCCATCGACACCGCGACGGAAGTGATGGCGTTCTATCCGCTCCAGGTCGAGAAGATCGCCGAGCGGTACGAGGCGCTGTGCGCGAAGGACGGCGAGCAGGCCGTGCGGCGCATCTTCGATGCGGAAGAATCGGCCCTGCTCGATGAGTTCGTCGCCCACGGCCGCGACGTCCGCGCCGAACGGGCGCGCGCGGCAGCGGCCTCCGAACGCCCCGACTTCCTGCCGCTAATGCAGCGGTGGGGAGGCGTCTCGCTCGTCTATCGCAAGAGCATGCTCGATTCGCCCGCGTACCGCTTGAATCACGAGGAGATCACGAAGTCGCTCGAGGAAGGTATTCGTTTCGTCGAGTGCATGAACCCGGAGGAAGCCATCCCGGACGAATTCGGGCACGTGCAGGCCCTGCGCTTCCGCGAGCAGATCAACGAGAACGGCCGCTGGCGCGACGGTGAACGCGAAGTGACGATGCCGGCCCGATCCGTGTTCGTCGCCGCGGGCACGACACCCAACGTCACCTACGAACGTGAGTACCCGGGCACGTTCCAGATGGACGAGAAGAAACGATTCTTCAAGCCGCACGTCGCCCGACGCCAGGCCGACGGCGCCGTCGTGCTCGAGGCAGCGAACGAAGGGTTCTTCACGTCGTTCCAGCGCGACGGGCGCTACGTCACCTACTACGGCGACAACCACCCGAAGTACGCGGGCAACGTCGTGAAGGCCATGGCCTCGGCGCGCGACGGGTATCCGCACGTCGAGTCGATGTTCCCGGATGCCTCAGCGGAGGTGTCTGCCGACGCGTATGCGAAACGCCTCGATGGATGGCGCGCGCTGGCCGCCACGCTCGACAACGACTTCCTCGCGCGCGTCGAACGCGTCGTCCGTCTCACGCCGACCATCGTCGAAGTGGTCGTGAAGTCGCCGGCGGCAGCCCGCCACTTCCAGCCCGGGCAGTTCTACCGGCTCCAGAACTTCGAAACGACCGCGCCGAGGCTTGGGGCCGGGGCGAATGGCCCGCGCATGCTGATGGAGGGCCTCGCTCTCACCGGCGCATGGGTGGACAAGGAGAAGGGCCTGCTCTCGATGATTGCCCTCGAGATGGGCGTATCGAGCCGTCAGTGCGCCTACCTGAAGCCCGGGGAACCGGTCCTCGTCATGGGCCCCACGGGGGCGCCGACGGAGATCCCGCACGGCGAGAACGTTCTGCTGGCCGGAGGCGGCCTCGGCAACGCGGTGCTCTTCTCCATCGCGAAAGCCCTTCGCGACGCAGGCAACCAGGTGCTGTACTTCGCGGGCTACAAGAACGGCGCCGACCTCTTCAAACGTGAGGAAGTGGAAGCCGCCACCGACCAGGTCATCTGGACGACGGACACCGGCGCGGAGATTCCGCCGAGCCGGCCCCAGGACGCCCACTTCAGGGGCAACATCGTCCAGGCGATGATCGCCTACGCGAAGGACGAGCTTGGCACGCAGCTGGTGCCACTGAAGACGGTCGACCGCATCATCGCGATCGGGTCGGATCGGATGATGGCGGCCATCAAACTGGCCCGCCTGACGACGCTCGAGCCGTTCCTGAAGGAAGACCACGTCGCCATCGCCAGCATCAACTCGCCGATGCAATGCATGATGAAGGAGGTCTGCGCGCAGTGCCTCCAGCGCCACGTCGATCCGAAGACGGGCAAGGAGACGATCATTTTCACGTGCTTCAACCAGGACCAGCACATGGATCGGGTGGACTTCCCGAACCTGCAAGCGCGCCTGCGTCAGAACACGGTGAAGGAGAAGCTGGCGGCGCTGTGGTTCGACAAGCTCATGGCCGAAGCGCCGCTGGACCACGTGTAGAGCGTGCCGTCGTGGGGCAGGGCTTCAGCCCTGCCTCTCACAACTCCGCTCTGAACTGCGTGATCCCCGTCAGGATCATCTGCACCGCTGCGGCCACGAGCACCATCCCCATCAGGCGTTCGAGGGCGACGAGTCCGCGATCGCCGATGAGGTGCCGTAGCCGGCTGGCCCCCGCGAGGATGATCGCCGAGGCGCCCCACGCCAGCAGCAGGGCCAGCAGCCATTCCGGCCAGCGCGCGGGCTCGCGACTCGTGATGAACAGCACCGACGCCAGGGCCGAGGGGCCCGCGACGTACGGAAGCGCGAG
>CAZJRM010000055.1:0-7916 GCA_964547975.1 uncultured Vicinamibacterales bacterium
CGATCGCCGGGGTGTTCCGTTCGTACGCCGTGCTCTCCGACAACGCCACTGCCTTTGCCATGTCTGCCTCCGCCGACGGTCAACCGTCCCCCTGTATCATCCCTGCGCGGACGGCATTGTCAATCCCTGCGCTCGGCGGGACTGATGTGGCGCAGGGCTTTGGCCCGCTTCAGCCCTGCGTGCACGGCAGGCCTCGAGGCCTGCCCCACATCAAGTCAAGCCAGTTCCGGCATCCGACCTGTCCCCCGGCGGAACGAATGTCCGCCATCCGTCGTAGACTCCGGCATGGACCACTCTGCCCGCTCCGCCCGTCGCGTCTGTGCACTGATTGGGATTGGCGTCCTGGTTTCACTCGCCGGGCTGACGGCGGCCGACGCCCCGCGGTGGCCCCAGTTCCGAGGTCCCGAGGCCAATCCCGTCGGCACGGACCCCCGGCTCACCGATACCTGGAGCAAGACCGAGAACGTCGAGTGGGCGGCGGAGATTCCCGGCCGCGGGTGGTCGTCGCCCATCGTCGTCGGAGACCGAGTGTTCATCACCTCGGTGACGACGGAGGGGGCGTCCAAACCTCCGCAGATCGGGACGGAGTACAGCAACGAGTACGTGGCGGAACTCACCAAGCAGGGGCTGAGCGAGGCGCAGGTCCTCGAGAAGGTCACCGCGCGCGACATCGAGTTGCCCCACGAGGTCCAGTTGCACTACTTCCTGCACTGCCTGAACCTGAAGAGCGGCAAGGTCGAGTGGCGCAGGGAGTTCTACGCCGGGCGGCCGCCGGGCGGGAGGCATCGCAAGAACAGTTTCGCGTCGGAAACCCCGGTCAGTGACGGGAAGGCCGTCTACGTCTACAGCACGAACCTGGGCATCTACGCCTTCGACCTCAAGGGCAAGGCGCTCTGGTCGACCCCGCAGGAGGCGTATCCGGTCTATCTCGACTTCGGAACCGGCGCGTCACCGGCGCTCGTGGATCACCTGCTCGTGATCGTCAACGACAACGAGAAACAGCCGTTCATCGCGGCCTACGATCGGGCGTCCGGCAAGGAGGTCTGGCGCAAGACGAGGGACGTGGGGACGAAGGGGCCGCAGGTGGTGAAGTCCGCGTGGGTCACGCCCTACGTCTGGCGCCACGACGGCCGCACCGAGATCGTGACCGTTGGCCCCGCGCTGGCCATCAGCTACGACCCAGGCGGCAACGAACTCTGGCGGATGGCGGGAATGGCAGGGTCGCCCATTCCGATGCCGTTTGCCTACGACGGGATGCTCTACCTGAACGGGGGCCGCGGACGCCCGCTCTTCTGCATCCGTCCCGGCGCTGTCGGAGACATCTCGCTGAAGCAGGGAGAGCGGGCGAACGCGTCGGTGGCCTGGTCCGAGCCGCGCGGCGGCACGTACCTGCCGACCGGCGTGGCGTACCAGGGCGGCCTGTACTCGGTGAGCGAGACGGGTATCCTGACGCGCTACGACGCGAAGACGGGCGCGGTCAGCTACAAGACCCGTATCGATCCCACGGCCACGGCGTTCACGTCGTCGCCCTGGGCGCACAACGGCAAGGTGTTCTTCCTGAGTGAAGAAGGCAAGACGTTCGTGGTGCCGGCGGGTGAGACGTTTTCACTCCTCCGGACGAACGATCTCGACGACATGGCGCTGGCGACGCCGGCGATGGTCGGCGACCGCCTGCTGCTGCGAACGGATCACCGGCTGTACTCGATCCGTCGCAAGTCCTGAGGTCAGCCGGACGTGGGCGCCTTGTCCTCGTCGAGCAGCCCGGGGTAGTGCTCCTGCGCGCAATCGGGGCAGATCCCGTGGCTGAATCGGGCGTCCGATCGCTGCCCGATGTACGACTCCACCTGCTGCCAGTACCCGTCGTCGTTGCGGATCTTCTTGCAGTGCGAACAAATGGGGAGCAAGCCCTGGAGCGTGCGCACGCTGTGCAGGGCGTCACGCAGCTGCGCGGCGGTGCGGGCCTCGGCCCGGTAGCGGATCAGCGCGAAGGCGAGTCCGGCGACGAGCAGCAGCGAGACGACGACCGTGGCGATGCGGAACTGCCGGTCACGGACCGCCTCGAGCTGCGCGATGGCCTTGTCGCGTTCCAGCAGTTCGATCTGCCGCTGGCGGCGTTCGGCGTCGAAGGTCTCCTGCAATTCGTTGACGCGTGACGTCGTTTCTTCGTCGTAGACCGTGCGGTTGAGCGCGATGGCTTCGTCGAGGGCGGCGAGGGCGCGCGTTTCCTGCCCGGGCAGCGTGCGGTAGAACCCCGCGATGGCGGTGAGCGTCGAGGCGAGACGGCGGTTGTTGCCGAGCGTCCGATCGATCGCGAGCGCCTGTTCGAAATCCCGCCCGGCGTCGGCCGTCCGGCCCAGCGCCTGCAGCACGCGCGCCCGGCGGACGCGCAGGTAGGACTCGATGCGCGGATCCTCCGAGCCCTTCGCGAGCGTGACGGCGCGGTCGATGGGGACCAGGGCTTCCTGGGGACGTTTCATGCCGTTGAGCGCCAGGGTGATGTTCCCCAGCGTGCCGGCCAGCGCGAGCGGATCTCCAAGCGGTTCGCGGATCTCGAGGGTGCGGCGGAAGTAACTCAGCGCTTCGGCCCAGCGTTCTTCCCCCGTATAGACAATTCCCAGGTGTTCGAGGTTGTCGGCCGCGAGGGCCCGGTCCGCGGATCGGCTCAGAATCGGCTCGGCCTGGCGGCACAACGTCATGGCACGTTCGTAGTTGCGCAACATGTAGTGCGCGACGCCCAGCAGGTCAGTGATGGTCGCGACCAGTTCGCGATCGCCCGCAGCTTCTGCCTGGCGGAGGGCTTCCAGATACCGTTCGATTCCCGGGGCCGATCGGTTCTTCGCGAACTCGATTCGTGCGATTCGATAGAGGGATTCCGCAACCCATCTCGGGTCACCGACTCGACGGCTGCGATCCAGCGCCTGGGTGAAGACGCCCTCCGCCTCGTCCATCCGGTAGAGGCCGACGTGGCAGTCTCCGACCAGCAGGAGGGCCTGGATTTCGAGTTCGGCCTGGCCCGAGTCCATTGCGGCGGCAGCCGCCTGCTGGGCAACGGAGAGGGCACGCGTTTTCGAGGCGGGTTTCAGTTCCCGCGCGTCGCGCAGGAGTTCGGCGGCGCGGCCGGACGTCGCGGCGGGCTGAGCCGTCAGCGCGGACGCCGCCAGGAGCAGGATGCCGATCGCCCACGCCACCCGAGTCATCACTGGTGTCCCCGTCCCGGTCGTGGCTGCCGGATTCCTGCAGGGACCACGCCCCATCCCTTGTTCGGTGTGGGCCCCAGCGTGATGGCCAGCGATCCGCCCGCGATCAGTTCGCCGTGCGTGATCCAGAACCGGTCGACCAGCGGTCTTCCGTTCAGCGTCGCGGACTGAATGTAGACGTGCCCGGGCCCGTTGTTCGTCGTGGTGATCGTAAACGTCCGGCCCGGGTAGTACCTCGGGTCGAGCGTCACCCGGATCCGGTCGAAGATCGGACTTGTGATCTCGTAGCGCGGCTCGGTGCCCGCGCCGCCCGTGACATCGAACAACCCCATGGCCATCAGCACGCCGAGGCCGCCCATTTGTCCCTGGTCTTCGTCGCCGTTGTAGCCGTCGGACGGGGTCGTCCCGCCGTAGGCTTCATCCTTCACCCGCCGCACCCAGTACTGCGTCAGCCACGGAGCCCCGGCGTAGGTGAAGAGGTGGGCCATGTGGCAGGACGGCTGATTCTCGTAATCCACCCACTCCTCGGCGTGTTTGCCGTGGGGCGTGACGAACCGCTTCGGGGCCGCGAGTTCGAACTGCCGGTTGAGCTTCTCGATGAACGCCGCGGGCCCGCCGATGGTCTGCACCAGGCCGGGCAGGTCGTGCGGGACGAAGTAGGTATAGATGGCCGAGTTCGATTCGACGAAACCCGGGCAGGCCCCGCCCGTGCAGGTCGGCGTAAACGGCGTCAGCCAGGTGCCGTCGGGGTTCTTTGGCCTGATCCAGCCCACCGACGGGTCGAACAGGTGTTTCCAGTTCCCGGACCGGCCGATGAACAGGGCGTAGTCGTCCGTCTTGCCGAGGCCCTTCGCGAACTGGGCGAGGCACCAATCCTGGTAGGCGTATTCGAGCGTCTGTGCGGCCCCCGCACGGTGGAACCCCCTGGTGCCGGGAACGGCGCGGATCCAGCCCCGGGCGACGTACTCGTCCATGCCGCCGCCCCGGGGATCCGGCCCGAACTCGTACCCCGCCCGATCCCGGATGCCGCCGGGAAACGCGTTCTTGCGCGCGCCGGCGTACGCGGCGTCGACGTCGAAGTCGCGAATCCCCTTGTTGTAGGCCGCTGCGATGAGCGGTGTCGCCTGGTCGCCAATCATCACGAACGAATCCCGGCCGCCGGCCGGACCTCGGGCCGTCATGCCCCCATTCACGTAATAATCGACCAGCGACGCGATCTGTTCACTCATCACGCGCGGGAACGCGAACGACCACAGCACGTTGAGATTCCACTGCGATCCCCAGAACGCGTCGCTGTTGTAGGTCGCGCGTATTGGCCGACCGGCCTGGTCCAGCGGCACCTGCCGGACCCGCGGCACGGCGCCTGTATTGTCCACGTAGCGACCGTCGACATCCGAGAAGGTCCTGCGGCCCAGCAGGGCGTGCCACAGGTCGGTGTAGAACTTGACGCGCTGCGCGTCGGTGCCGCCGTCGACCGTGATGGTCGACAGCCACCGGTTCCACTCTTCGGCCGAGGCCGCGACCGTGGCGTCGAAATCCCAGCCCGGCAGTTCGGCGTCGAGGTTCTTTCGGGCGTTCTCCTCGCTGACGTAGGAGATGGCGACCTTCATGCGTACCTGCGAGGGCGACGCGAAGCGGAACCGCACGAATCCCCCGGCCTCGGCCCCCGAGACTCGGTCGACACCGGGCCTGACGACCTTCGACGCGCCGTCCTGCTCCCATCCCCCGAACTCGGCCACGTCCCGGTCGAAGTCGACCACGAAGTACACCGTGCAGGGCTTCTCGCGCCTCTGCGTCGGCGCCATCGTCGACGAACCGGCCAGCGAACGCGGGCCGACCTTCCGCAGCGACGCGTCCGCCATCTTCGTCATCGCGATTGGCGCGCCGACGTCCAGCAGGATGTAGGCGTCTTCGGTGGCCGGAAACGAGTAGCGGTGGAAGCCGACCCTCAGCGTCGAGGTCAGCTCGACGGTGATGCCGGGCCGGTCCAGCACGACCTTGTGATATCCGGCGCGCACGACCTCCGTGTCGTGGGAAAAGGGCGCCTTGTACGCCTCGTACCCCTCGTGGCCGTTCATACGCCCGACGAGGGGCATGACCGGGATGCCGGCCAGCTGCCAGTCGTGAATGTGGGAAAACGCCCGGATGTAGGGCTCGCCGTAGATGTAGCCCGCGCCCCAGTCTCCCTCGAGTTTCGTATCCGGGCTGAGGGATATCATCCCGAACGGGCGGGAGGCGGAGGCGAAGAAGATCCAGCGGGTCTGGTGTGTGTCGATCCGCGGGTCGACGAGATCGACCGGCCGGCGGGCGGGCGGCGCCGCCGCCCCCACCATCGTCCAGAGCATGACGAACAGCAGCGCGCAACGGGCCATCCTCGCATGATACCTCCATCCCGCGGCAGTCTTTCCGTAAACGTACACACCCGTTAGGATCGCGCTTTCCCATTCGAGGTGACCCATGACTGAAGCGGCGGCAGCTGCAGCCCCGGTGGACCCGGGGAGTACCGCGTGGATGCTCGTGAGCTCCGCGCTCGTACTCCTGATGGTGCCGGGACTGGCCTTGTTCTACGGCGGACTGGTCAGGCGGAAGAACGTGCTCACGACGATGCTCCAGAGTTTCGCGGCGATGGGGATCATCGGGGTGCAGTGGATCCTGGTCGGCTACGCGCTGGCGTTCGGGCCGAGTCTCGGCGGCTGGATTGGCTGGGACTGGTCGCTCGTCGGCCTGGCCGGGCTGCCCTACACGAAGAACTTCAGTGACAAGGCGATCCCCGAGCTCGTGTTCGTGATGTTCCAGGGGAAGTTCGCCATCATCACGCCGGCGCTCATCAGCGGCGCCGTCGCCGAGCGGATGAAGTTCAAGTCGTACGTGTTGTTCGTGTTGTTGTGGGCGACCCTCATCTACTGTCCGCTGGCCCACTGGGTGTGGGCGCCCGACGGCTGGCTGTTCAAGTACGGCGTGCTGGACTTCGCCGGCGGGACGGTGGTTCACATCTCGTCGGGGTTCAGCGCCCTGGCGCTGGCGATGATTCTCGGCGCACGCCGCGACTACCGGCCGGGCCGCACCCCGATTCTCCCGCACAACCTGACGATGACCATGCTCGGCGCCGGGTTGCTGTGGTTCGGCTGGTTCGGCTTCAACGCGGGCAGCGCCGTGGCGGCGGACCATCCTGTGGCCGGCTACGTCGCCGGGCTCGCGTTCGCGACGACGCAGACCGCGGCGGCGGCCGGGGCGCTGACCTGGCTGCTGATCGAGTGGCACCATCAGAATCGCCCCACCAGCCTCGGGCTCGTGTCCGGCATCCTCGCCGGCCTCGTGGCCATCACCCCGGCGGCCGGCCACGTCATGCCGGCGTCGGCCCTGGTCTTCGGTGCCGTGGCCGCCATCGTCTGCTACACGGCGGTGCAGATGAAGCAGCGGTTCGACTACGACGATTCGCTCGACGCGTTCGGCGTGCACGGCGTCGGCGGCCTGGCCGGCGCGCTGATGACCGGCCTCTTCTGCTTCACACCGGTCGCGGGGCTGACCGCCGGCGGCGGGTTCTCGCAGTTCATCAAGCAGGCGGTCGGCGCCGGCGCGGCCATCGTGTTTGCCGTGGGCGGCACCTGCCTCATCGCCTGGGCGCTCAAGGCGACGGTCGGCCTGCGCGCGACCGACGAAGAAGAACGTGACGGCCTCGACGTGACGGTGCACGGCGAACGGGCCTATCACCAGGTCATTTCGTCCTGAGGGGGCTCCCGTGAAACTGATTACCGCGATCATCCGACCGGAGCGGCTCGAAGCCGTGCAGCAGGAACTCCAGGGCGTACTCGACGAAGGCGATCACTACCGGCTGACCGTCGAAATCGTCGAAGGCCACGGGCGGCAGGAGGGGGAAGTCGAAGTCTACCGGGGCCAGACGCTCCGGGCGAGTCTCGTGGAGAAGCTGAAGCTGTCGCTGGGCGTCAACGAGGCCTACGTGGAGAAGGCGGTGGACGCCATCGTGCGGGGCGCGAGGACGGGGCGTGTCGGCGACGGGAAGATCTTCGTGTCGCCGCTCGACGAGTGCGTGCGCATCCGGACCGGAGAACGGGGTGCCAGCGCGATCTGAGCGCGAGGGGTTCACGGAAGTCCGACGGAGGTGTAGCATCCGGCGCATGACTGCCATGATGCGGACTCCGTTGCGTGTGGCCGCGCTCGTGCTTGGCGCGGTGCTGCCCCTCGCGTCGGCGCTTCCGGCGAACGCCGGGGGTGTCGCGCGGCCCAATATTCTCCTGGTGATCGCCGACGACTGGTCGTTCCCCCATGCCGGCGTGTACGGGGATCGCACCGTTCGCACGCCGACATTCGACCGTCTGGCCCGCGAAGGCGCGCGCTTCACGCGCGCGTTCGCGGCGGCCCCGTCGTGCACGCCATCGCGCGCGGCGTTGCTGACGGGCCAGGCCCCGCACCGCCTGGAGGAGGGCGGCAACCTGCACGGATCGCTGCCGGCGTCGTACCCGGTCTATCCCGATCTGCTCGAACAGGCGGGCTACGTGGTCGGGTACTCCGGCAAGGGCTGGGCCCCGGGACGGTTCGAGGCCGGCGGCCGCCGGCGGAATCCCGCGGGGCCGGCGTTCAAGAGCCTCGAGGCGTTCCTCGAGAGCCGTCCGCCCGGTGCCCCGTTTTGTTACTGGCACGGCAGTTCCGATCCGCACCGGCCCTACGAGGAAGGGTCGGGGCGCCGCGGCGGCCTCTCGA
>CAZJRM010000055.1:7926-24796 GCA_964547975.1 uncultured Vicinamibacterales bacterium
TACGACCCGGACTCAGGCGCGGCGATCGCGCCGCACGGGACGGTCGAAGTGCCACCGTTCCTGCCCGATGCGCCCGTCGTTCGCCGCGATTTGCTGGACTACTACTTCGAGGTGGAACGCTTTGATCGCGATGTCGGCCACCTGCTGGAGGTGCTCGAGCGCTCCGGTGAACTCGAGCGGACGATCGTGATCGTCACGTCGGACAACGGAATGCCGTTCCCGCGGGCCAAGGCCACGTTGTACGACGGGGGGGTCCGCGTTCCGCTGGCCATTCGGTGGCCAGGCGTCGCGGCCCCCGGGGCGGTCGTCGAGGGCTTCGCCAGCCTGGCGGACCTTGCGCCGACGCTGCTGGAAGCGGCGGGGCTCGCCGTGCCGCCGGCGATGACCGGCCGCAGCCTGGTCCCGCTGCTGGAGGGAAAGGCTCAGGCGGGACGCGACCACGTCTTCATCGAACGCGAACGCCACGCGGACGTGCGCGAGGGGCACCTCAGCTATCCGTCCAGGGCGATTCGAACCAGCGAGTTCCTGTACATCCGGAACTTCAGGCCCGACCGCTGGCCCGCCGGCGACCCGGTCCTGTTCTTCGCCGTCGGACCCTTTGGCGACATCGACGGGGGGCCTTCGAAGTCGCTGTTGCTCGACGGGCGGCGTGACCCCGCCATCGAGCGGTACTTCCGGCTCGCGACCGACCGGCGGCCGGCGGAAGAGCTCTACGATGTGCGTCGGGATCCTGGACAACTCACCAATCTGGCGGGCCAGGCCGGCTACCGGAAGGAGCAGGACCGGCTTCGGGCGCAGTTGCTCACGTGGATGCAGGAGACTGGCGACCCGCGGGCTCGCGTCGACGACAACCGCTGGGACCGGTTTCCGTACTACGGTGAACGCGCGAAGTAGGACGGGGACAGCCGCGTCGCCCCCGTCGCCACCCGGGCCGAGAATCGTTGCGCCGGCGCCTGCGCGTCGGTGTAGCATCGTGGCCAACGCGGGGCGCGCGAGGGCTGGTCCGCGAGCGATCCCCGGGAAGGTAGCTGCCATGACAGACAAACCGTCGTCGACCGCTGCACTCGTGCTGGGTGGGGCCCTGGTGTTCGTGTCGATTCTGGCCGTGCGTGCGTCGAGCGCGGGCCAGGGTGTCGAAGTCGTCCCAAAGCCCGCTGAAAAGCGGGTCGACGTCTTCGTGGACGGCAAGCCGTTCACGTCCTACATCTGGCCCGACCGGCTGAAGAAGCCCGTGCTCTATCCGCTGCGAACGGCCGGCGATACGCTCGTGACCCGCGGGTTCCCGCTGGAACCCCGCCCGGGAGAACGGGTCGACCACCCCCACCAGGTCGGCCTCTGGTTCAACCACGGCGATGTCAACGGCGTCGACTTCTGGAACAACTCCGAGGCCCTGAAGCCTGAGGAGGCCGCGAAGATGGGCACCATCTTCCACCGGAAGATCGTGTCCTCGAAGAACGGCGCGACACGCGGCGATCTCGAGGTGGCCAGCGAGTGGGTGATGCCGGATGGCTCGACGGCCATCACCGAGACCACGCACTTCGTCTTCGGCGTCGCGGCTGGCCAGCGGTCGGTGGACCGCATCACGACCCTCGCGGCCGGTCCGAAACGGGTCGTGTTCAAGGACAACAAGGAAGGTGTCTTCGCGATGCGCGTCGCGCGCGCCCTCGAGGAACCCTCTACCAAGCCGGAAGTATTCACAGACGCCTCCGGACGGCCGACGACGGTGGCCGCGCTGGACAACGCGGGCGTCAATGGCGTCTACACCAGCAGCGAGGGCATCACGGGCGCGAAGGTGTGGGCGACGCGCGGGCGCTGGCTCGCGCTGGCCGGCAAGGTCGGCACGGAAGACGTCGTGCTGCTCATGCTCGACCATCCGAAGAACCCCGGATACCCGACACACTGGCACGCGAGAGGCTACGGCCTGTTTTCGGCCAATCCGCTCGGCGCGTCGGTATTCTCGGAAGGAAAGGACAAGCTCGACTACACGCTGGAAGCGGGCACGAAAGGCGTCTTCCGCCATCGCCTGCTGATCCTCACCGGGACGTTCTCGGCAGACAAGGCCGAGGCGGCGTGGAAGGCATTCGTGGCGGAGTACAAGGACTAGCCTGGAGACGACGATGACACAGCCGACTCGAAGAGAATTCGTGAAGACCGCCGCCGCGGCGACGGTGCTTGTCGGTACGTCCAGGACGGCCTGGGCCGGCGCCAACGACCGCGTGCGCGTGGCCGTGCTCGGCCTGAACGGCCGCGGGAAGTCGCACCTCGGCGGCTACGCCAGGGTGGAGAACGTCGAGGTCGCCACGTTGTGCGATCCCGACTCGCGCCTCTTCGCGCCCACGATCAAGAGTTTCTTCACCGACAAGAACCTCGCGGCGCCGAAGACCGAGCAGGACATCCGGCGCGTACTCGAAGACAAGTCCATCGACGCCATCTCGATTGCGACGCCCAACCACTGGCATTCGCTCGCGACCATCTGGGGATGCCAGGCGGGTAAGGACGTGTATGTCGAAAAGCCGATGACCCACAACATCTTCGAGGGTCAGCGGGTGGTCGAAGCGGCGAAGAAGTACAACCGCATCGTGCAGCACGGCACGCAACTGCGCAGCAACCCGGGCTTCCAGGAAGGCATCAAGCTGCTGCACGACGGAGCGATCGGCAAGGTCTACCTGTGCCGCACGGTGTGTTACAAGTGGCGCCCCGATATCGGCAAGGGCCAGGCGGGCAAACCACCCGCCGAGCTCAACTGGGACGTCTGGCAGGGGCCGGCGAAAGAAGAGCCGTTCACCGTCAACGGGAAAGGTGAAGGCGTCTACGTTCACTACAACTGGCACTGGCACTGGGCCTACGGCAACGGCGATATCGGCAACCAGGGCATCCACCAGCTCGACGCCGCGCGCTGGGGCCTCGGCGTGGACCTGCCGTACCGTGTGACGTCCATGGGCGGCCTGCTGCTCTGGGACGATGCGAAACAGATCTTCGACTGCTCCGCGACGTCCTTCATGTTCAAGGGCAAGGACGGACAGGACAAGATGCTGACCCTGGAGGTTCGACCCTGGATGACGAACGACGAAGCCGGCGGCACGGCCTTCGGCGTGATCTTCTACGGCGAGAAGGGCTGGATGACGTTCCCCGACTACGAAGGTTACAAGATGTACGAGGGGCGCGAGAACAAGCTCGTCAAGGAAGGGAAGAACGGCACGGACCTGAACCACTACAAGAACTTCATTGAGTCGGTGAGAAGCCGCGCCGAGGTGACCGCGCCGCCGCTGCAGGGCCACCTGTCGTCGGCGCTGTCGCACTACGCGCTGACCGGCGCGCGGGTCAACCGCGTACTCGAGATCGATCCGGCGACCCAGCTCGTGAAGAACGACGTGGAAGCGAACAAGTACCTGACGCGCGAATACCGCGCGCCGTTCACGGTCCCGAAGTCTGTCTAGGACCCCGGGGCGGATACCCCACGACGCCGGCGTCATCCACCCGGGGCGCCGGCGTCAGCCAATCCTCAGCTCCGCGCGGAACGGCGTGAGCCCCGTCAGGTAGACCGACAGCCCATCCCACTTCGGCAGCGCCCCGCGCACCTGCGTCCACGTGTGTTCCGCGCGCCCGGGGCCGAAGGTGATCGTGTCGCTCCCCGCACGGTAGCGGCCGGTGCCCCCGCGCAGGAGGAACGCGTCCGCGACGCCCGGCACTGGCTCGACACCGTCCAGTTGCCCGCCCCGCCGGAACGCCAGCTCGACTGCCGTCGGAACATCCGTGGTGCCTTCGACGCTTACGCCCACCACGAGTCCTCCGTCTCGCTCTTCGACGGTCACCACGGTGTCGAGCGCCTGGACGTTGCTTCGTTGGCGGGCGGCCCGGCTGTCCGCCGCCAGCGTGCCGTTGGGCGCCAGCTTCGGAACGACCCCGCCGGCAATCTGGTCGGCCGAGAATGGCTGGAAGTACGGGCCGTCGAGCGTCTGACGCAAGAGGTAGCGGCCGCCGGATACTTCGAGGCGCTCCCCCGTGAACTGCCCCTTCCCGAAGAACGCGCTGGCCAGGCGCAGCGCCTCGAGCGCTGCCGACCCCCTGCGCAGCGACAGGATCGTCGCGTTCTCGGCCGAGATGGTGGCGCTCAGGCTGCCGTGGCGCAGGCGCGCCAGGCCGGAGTGCGCGAACACCCGCGCGTAGTCGGTGGGCACCGGCGCGTCCGGTGGCAGCGGGCGGCCGAAGGCCGGTTCTTCGAGGAACGCCGGCAGGTCGCCCACGAGCGACGGCCGTTCCTCGCGTTCGAGACGCCGCGCGACCGCGGCGAACCGGCCGTCGCCATCCAGCCTGGCCATGGTCCGGTACGCGTAGTAGTAGCGGGCGAGCGTACCGCGCTGATACCGATCCTGCCGTCGCGATGCCTCGGTGACGACCTCCCCGTCCGGGTGCACGAAGTACAGCGTCATGTCGAGGTTCCGCCGGACGGGATCCCGCAGGGCCGGTCGGTCGAGGATTCGCGCGACGGTCAGCAGGGCGCGATTCACGACCGGCGAGTAGACGGTCGTGCTGCGTTCCGTGTACTGGCCGTCGGGGTCGATATCGATCGTCTCGGCGAGCCAGGCGTCGATACGGCCCACGAAACGCGGATCGGGCGCCAATGCGTGTGCCCGGGCCAGCGCAGCGCAGACGACCCACCGATGGTTCGGCGTGTGCACACCCCCGGTGACCAGGGCCAGCGCGGCCTTCGCGATGAACTGCCGGAGGCCGGAGACCACCCGGGCCAGCGGGGACCATCCGTCACGCTCGAGGATCGCGCAGGCCGGACAGAGCCCCTCCAGGACGAATGCCGTATCCGGCGGTGAGTGGAAGTTGGTCGAGTAGAGGTCGATCGTGCCGTCATCGTGTTGCACGCGACACAGGAACTGAGCGGCCAGCGTGAGCGGTTCGACGAGATCGTGTGAGCGGTAGAAGCGCGAGGCAGGCGTGACGACCGCGCACGCGAGGGCCGAGACGAACCCCGCGGCATCGCCCGCGGTGAAGAGGCCGAACTCATTGGGAAGACCGCCAACCCAGCGGTGCGACGGCGTACGTACCTGGCGTGTCAGGAGGCCAGGGACACGATCGTCGTTGGAGCGGATCAGGTCGGCGACGAGGTCCTGCCCGTGGTCAGCCGCGGTTGCCCGCCAACCCATTCCGACAACGGACGTGCCCGCGCCGGCCGCAACCAGGCCGGCGGTGGTCTTCAGGAACGTCCGGCGCGTGCGCTCCATGAGGAGCCATCCTACACGAAGGGGGCGCCGACCGATGTCGGCGCCCCTCTCTCAGGGCCGCAAGCCGCAGGCCGAGAGCCTTGGGCCAAGGCCTGCTAGAACACGAGCTTGAGTGCCAGCTGGACGTTCAGCGGCAGGTTCTGCGTGCTGGTGACCTTGCCGAAGTTCGTGCTGGTCGGGCTCAGGTCGGGCACGTTGAAGAACGGCTGGTCCAGCGCGTTCAGCAGCTCGACGTGGAACTGCGCGCGCACCCGTCCCTTGATCTGGAACCGCTTCACGAACGACGCATCCATCAGGCTCAAAGCCTGCTGCCGGAGGTTCGCGAGGCGCGTCGGGAAGGTCCGGATGTTCTGGTCGAGGCGGATGCGGGTGTCGGCCCGCTGCTTTGCCGGATCGACCACGCCGTTGGTCTGGACCGTGGCATCGGCGAAGTAGAAGCCGGAGATGTCGAAGATCGGTTGGCCGCTCTCGACCTTGCTGTAATCAGCCTTGAGCGCCTTCGGATCCCCGCTGTAGTACAGATTGCCCCACGTGCTGATCGGACGACCCGACTGCGCCTGGTAGATGGCCTGGATGCTCCAGCCGCCAAGAATCGCATCAAGGGCCCACGGCCAGTCCGAGCCCCACTTCTTGCCACGGCCGAACGGCAGTTCCCAGATGCCGCTGACGACGAGGCGATGCGGAATGTCCGCGTCCGCGGGCCGCTCTTCGTAGGTGGTGTCGGTCGCGTTGAGCAACGACACCTTCTCGGTGAACTTCGACCAGGTGTACGACGCCAGGACGGTGTACCCGCTGCTGAACCGCTTCTCCAGGCGTCCCTGCAGGGCCTGGTACTTGCTCGTGCCGTCGTGCGCGCGGCTCTGGATGTTCGCGAACTGGGGGTACGGCCGGAGCAGTTGCTGGCGCTGCACGGTCGTCCCGTTGTAGCTGGTGCCGGGCAGCAGGCCGACGAACGGGTTCGCCACGTTCGCCGTCAGGAAGTTGATGACCGTCGTGTCGCGCGTGCCGCTCGTCGACAGGTACTGCCGGGGCACCGGGTTCAGCTCGGTGTCGACCGAGAGGTCATAACTGCGGTTGCCGACGTAGGCGAGTTCGACCACCCACTGCTTGGGCAGCTCCCGCTGCACGCTGATCGACCACCGCATCGCCTGGGCGTTCTTGAAGCCGTTGACGTCGTTCTCCCAGCGGTCGAGCTGCCGGCCGAGGAAGGTGTTCACCCCGAGGCTCGACCCCGGAGGGTCCTGGACCCCGGACGGGAACGGATTGGCCAGCGTCGCCTGAAACGTCAGGCCGACGTCGGATGAAGGCACGAGGTTGGTTGACTGCGAGAAGCCCGACTGCCGCACGCTGTAGATGACGGCGGGCACCGCGTAGATGGCGTAGCCCGCCCGCAGCACGGTCTTGTTGTCGATGGTGTAGGCGAGGCCGAGGCGCGGCTGGATGTTGTTCTTGTCCGGTACGTAGAACCCGCGGTTCGCCGAGTCGGCGAAGAGCAACCCTCCGCGCACCCTGAAGTTCTGGGCCGCCACCTCGGGAATCGGGTTCGCCGCGTACGCCGCCTGAGCGGCGGACGTGATGGCCAAAGTCGCGTTGGGGTCGAATCCGCGGACGTTGAAGTTGTCGCGCTCGGTGGTCGCGCCCTCGTATTCGTAGCGGAGGCCGAGGTTCAGCGTCAGCCGGTCGCTGACGCGCCAGTCGTCCTGGATGAACGCCCCGTGATACAGCGTCTGGTTGTTGCGCTCCTCGCTGCGATCGATGAGGCCGCCTGTCGGCTGGCCGAGCATCATGGCGGCCAGCTGCTGGCCGATGGCGGCCGCTGACGAGTTGTCGAACTGCCGCGTGTAGTCGGTGTTGAAGTCGTACCGGCCCGCCAGGTGCAGCGACCCGATGCCGTACTCCCGGTACGCGCGGAAGTCGTAGCCGGCCCTGACGCTGTGCGCGCCCCAGACCTTCGTCAGCGTGGGCTGCACCGACCAGATGCTGTGCTCGGTGTTGCTGCCCAGGTTCTCGCCGAGCACGCTCATACCGCCGATCTCGAAGCGCGGCATGTACTTCGCCCCGCCGAACAGCGAGGTCACCGAGCTCGACCAGCCCAGCGTCGCGGGATCGACGACGCCTTCGTGCTGGCGGATGTTCGGTTCCTTGAATCGCGCCCATCCGCCGCGAACATTCACCAGCGTACCCGCCGTGACCGTCCACACGTGGTCCAGCGTGACCTGGTCGTTGATTCGATACAGGAAGTTGCCGGTCGGCGTGACATTGTTGACCGCTCCGCTCCAGGCGCTGCGTGCCTCCTGGCGGTCGTTGTGGTTGTAGCGGACGAACACCCGCTGGTTCTGCGTCAGCTGGTGATCGACGCGGACGGTCGTCGCATAGAAGTCGTCCGTGCGCGGATTCTCCGACAGGTAGTTGTTGCGTCCCTGTGCGTCCCCGGCCTGGTTCGGCATCGGGTAGTACTTCAGGTAGTTCAACGCAATCTGACTGAGCCGGTTCGTCGGAATCACGTTGCCCGGGAACGGCTGACGCTCGACTCGGCCGTTCGGCAGACGGACGGCCGTGGCCGGATCGTAGATGATGATGCCCTGCGACAGCAGCGCCGAGAAGTCACCGGCACGCTGCGCGGCCGTGGGGACGGTGTACTGCCCGACTTCCGGGAACTTGTCATCGAGGCGCTCGAACACGCCGAAGAAGAACGTCTTGTCCTTGCGCACGGGGCCGCCGAGCGTGCCGCCCCAGCGGTAATAGTCCATCTGGGACTTCGGCGATCCGGCCTTCTCGAGGAAATACTCGTTCGTCGACAGCTTTTCGTCCCGGATGAACCCATAGCCGGTGCCTTTGAAGGAGTTCGTGCCGCTCTTGATCGCGACGTTCACCGTCGCGCCGGCCGTGTGTCCCTGCTGCGCGTCGAACGTGGCGCTCTCGACCTTGAACTCCTGCACCGCGTCCGACGGCGGCACGAAGGCCACGCGGCCGCCGCTGGCCATGTTCGGCGACCCGTCCATCGTGAACTCGTTCGCGCCGGGTGCGCCGTCCGCCACGACAGACGAGGTACCCGCGTTGTCGAAGGGCCGCGAGAACTTGAGGTCACCCGTGTAGGCGATGCCGGTCGCCAGCCGCGTCAGCACGAACGGATTGCCGTCCGAGAGCGGCAACAGCGAAATCCGCTTTTCGTCGATGACCTGACCCTGCGAGCCGCTGCGCGTCTCGAGGATCGGCGTCTCCGCCGTGACGTTCACGGTCTCTTCCAGGCCGCCGATCTCCATCGTCAGGTCGATGCCGATCCGGTCGTTGATGCGGACCTCCACATTGTCGCGCAACACGCGCTTGAATCCGCTGAGCTCCGCGGTGACCGTGTAGGTGCCGGGCTGCAGGAACGAGAGGCTGAAGGCGCCGCGTTCGTTCGTCACGGCCGACGTCGGTTGGTTCGTGCCCTTGTTCGTGGCGGTGACTGTCACCCCCGGCAGCGCGCCGCCCGATCCGTCGCTGACCGTGCCGCTGATCGTCCCGCGCGTCTCCTGGGCCGCCGCGCCTGCGGCGACGACCAGGACACACAGGATGGCACCGAGCATGACGGCGAAGATACCTGGAGTCCGGGACCCGATGACAGGCATGTCGAACCTCCTCCGTTGACACGTGGCCGCGACGGTGTGGTGAGTGGATGCGGGGCGGATAGTATCAGAGAATCGGACAGGCGGGGATGGGGGGGGCTGACAGGGATGTGAATGTCAGCCGGGCGGAAGGGGGCCGGCTGACTTGTCCTGAGCCAAGTCGAAGGACGCCGGCCCCCGGGTCTTCAGGCGTGGTTACAGTGACCAGCCGTCGCGATACTGACGCCGTACGTAGGCATTGGCCTCGGCGTCGTTGGTGACCTTCATCCCGTCGCCGTCCCACAGCAGCAGGCGACCCGGGAACCGCACGGCGAGGTTCCCCATCAGCACCATTTCCGACAGCGGGCCCGAGTAGTCGAAGTTGGACGACGACAACTTCCCGTCCTTGCACGACCGGATCCAGTCCTGCTCGTGGCCGTCCTCGCCCTTCGGAATCCGCGGCAGCGTCTTCTCGGGCGCCTTGAGAGCGGCCATCTTCGTCTCCGGGATGATCCGCGGGCTGCGACCGTAACACCCGGCCATCAGCGTCGCCTTGCTGCCAATGAGCAGCACGCCACCGTCGTCGTCGCCCATCTTGCGGCCGGGTTCGAGTTCGGCCGGCCGGGGCGGCATCAGCCCGCCGTCCCACCACGTCAGCATCAGCGGCGCGGTGTTGAACTTCCCGGCGGGGAACATGTAACGGACGATCGACGAACGCGGGTAGGTCTCGTTCTTCGGCGTCGTGTACTTGAAGAACTCCTCATAGTAGGTGGAGATGGAGCCTTCGACGCTGGTCGGGTACTTGAGGTCGAGTGCGCCGAAGACCGGGTCGAGAATGTGGCAGCCCATGTCACCCAGCGAGCCGGTGCCGAAGTCCCACCACGCGCGCCACCTGGCCGGGTGGTAATCCGGCGCGAAGGGGCGCATGGGCGCCGGGCCGATCCATTCGTCCCAGTCCATCGCCGCGGGGACGGCCGGCGGGTTCTTCGGCCGCTCGACTTCGACGCCCTGTGGCCACACGGGCCGGTTCGTCCAGGCATGGACCTCTTTCACGTCACCGAGCGCGCCGGAAGCAATCCACTCGGTGATGAGGCGCAGGCCTTCGCCGGAGTGCCCCTGGTTGCCCATCTGCGTGGCGACCTTGTACTTGCGCGCCGTCTCGGTCAACAGGCGCGCTTCCCACACGGCGTGCGCCATGGGCTTCTGCACGTAGACGTTGACGCCGCGTTTCATCGCTGCCATGGCGATGACGGCGTGCGTGTGGTCCGGCGTCGCCACGATGAGCGCGTCGAGGTCCTTCTCCTTGTCGAGCAGTTCGCGGTAATTGGCGTAGCGGCGCGCCTTCGGGTACTTCTCGAAGGTCTTGGCTGCCAGCGCCGTGTCCACGTCGCAGAGCGCGACGATGTTCTCGGTTTCGCAGCGGCTCAGGTTCGACTTGCCCATGCCGCCGACGCCGATGGCGGCGAGGTTGAGCTTGTCGCTGGGCGCAAGCGTGCGGCGCTGGCCGGCAAACACGCGCCCGGGCAGGATGGTCCACGCACTGGCGAGCCCCGCGGTCGCGGCAGCCTGCTGCAGGAACGTGCGGCGGGTTGGTCTGGCAGTCTTCTTCATCGGGTCACTCCTTCGCATGTGGCGAATCTAGCGGGGCAGGTGCGTCAGCGCGTGCGCGTACGCACCGATGGCAATCGCGTGGCTCGTGCCGAGGCGCGAGATGCCCACGCCCGTGCGTTGCAGCGCGTCGAACGACACGGCACGACCTGAGCCGGGCACGGTCAACTCCGTCGGGCGGCCGCGCAGGAACGTCTCCAGCTGGGCCGGGTCCTCGAGGTCGAACGCCGCCTGGATCAGCCGGCGGAACGGCTCACCGGCCGGCGTCCTGTACTGACCGTTCATCTCGGCGACCAGCGACGGCAGGAACAGCCGATGCGCCGCGGCAAGGCCGCCGCCGATGACCACGAGCGCATCAACGAGGGTCGTCACGAACGAGATCGCGTCGCCGGCGACTTCACCCATCTGCGCAAAGGCCCGCTTTGCGGCGTCGGTGTTACCGGGCGCCTCTCCCCGCGCGATGTCCGCGATCACGCGCGGTTCCGGCGCCTCGGTGACCGGCACACCCGCGAACGCGGCATACGTGCTCCTGACGGCGCGGATCGAGACGCCTTCTTCCACGTTCGTACCCGGCGACAGCTTGTTCCGAAGCAGCCACACTTCGCCGCTGATCGAGTTGTCGCCCGTCATCAGGGCGCCCTTGTGGACGATGCCGCACCCAAACCCGGTACCGATCGTGAACCCGACGAGGTTCTGGAAGCGTTTCGGGCTGCCCGCGCGTTCGAGCCGGGCGTTGATGTCGGGCAGCAGGCCTGCTGCCGCCTCCCCCACGGCGAAGAGATCGCCGTCGTTGTTGATGAACACGGGGAGGCCGAACCGGTCCTCGAGCATCGGGCCGAGCGCCACGTTGCGGTACGCGGTCAGATTCGGCGGCGCCACGACGATGCCCCGGGCGTAGTCGCACGGGCCGGGAAACGCGAAGCTGATCGCGACCGGCGGGCGCGACAGTCCCGCCCGGACACGCTCGAAGCCGTCGACCATCGTGCGCAACGACGCGTCGAGGTCGTCGGCCCTGGCGGGCAGCGTCAGCCCCGGCGCCACCTCCTGGTGGGCGGCCATCGCGCCGAAGACGAAGTTCGTGCCCCCGGCATCGAGCGTCAGGACGACGCGGTCGTCCGTCGAATAATCACGCATGGTCGCCTCCCCGGGTGCCCGAGAGGTTCGCGAACGCCACCCACGTGATGTACGCCAGCGCCGCGATGGGCACGATGAAGCCCATCTGCACCGACGTGCGGTCCGCCACCGATCCCATCAGCGGCGGCAGGAACGCGCCGCCGACGATCGCGGTCACCATCAGGCCGGACAGTTCGTTCGTGTGCGTCGGCATCTTCTCGACGGCAATCGAAAAGACCAGCGGGAAGATGTTCGCAAAGCCGAGGCCGACGACGAAGAAACTGGCGAGCGCCAGCGAAGACGAGGGCAGGAAGAGCCCGAGGAACCCGGCGAGCGACAGCAGGCACGTGACGATGAGGAAACGCCGCGGGGCCATCCACGTGAGGATGACGCTGCCAGAGAAGCGACCGATGGTCAGCGCCGTGAAGAAGAGACCCGTGCCGAGCAGGCCTTCTCGATTGATGTCGATGGCGAAGCGGTCCTTGAGCAGCAGTGGGATGCCGGCGCTGACGCTGACCTCGGCGCCGACGTAGCAGAAGATCGCGGCGACCATCGACAACACGTACGGGTTGCCGAGCAGCCTCAGGCACGAGCCGAGCGTCGCGGCGGGCCGGTCGGGTTTCTGTTCCGTGACCTTCAGCGTCGCGACCGCCACGATCGTGAGCGCGATGGCAACGGCGTAGACGGGGAAGATGACGCCCCACCCGGCACCGAAGTACCGCGCGGCGACGACGGGGATGACCGCGCCGGACAACGACCCGATGGCCTTCACGAACTGGCCCAGCGTGAGGTTGCGGGCGAAGCGGCCTTCGTCCGACACGTCGCGCATGATGGGGTTGCCCGCCACCTGGAGGATGGCCGCTCCCGAGCCCAGGAGCAGGATTGTCAGCAGGAACCGCGTGAAGGTCGTCAGTCCGAAACTCGCGTTCATGAGGCCGGCGAACGCGACCAGCAGGCCCATCATCAGCACGAACTTCTTGCCCCGGCGGTCCTGCAGCACGCCGACCGGCACCGAGAGCAGGCCGAACATGCTGAAGCCGACGAACGGAATCAGCGCGGCGACGGCGTTGCTCAGGTGGAACTCGTCGCGGGCCAGTCCGACGAACGGGCCGACAGCGTCGCCGAAACCCATCGCCAGGAAGGCCAGGAATACCGGCAGCGTACGCAGTTTCATGCGGTTCTCCGAATCCCGCGCCGCCTGCGGCCGCCAGGGTCGCCGGCGCGGACACGTCATGGTGCCACAAGAGCGGCAGAAGTAGTACAGTGTGCCGCCATGAATTCCCGCCTCTACTACTGGTCGGTGGTGTCCGCCCTTGCCGGCTTCCTGTTCGGCTTCGACACGGTGGTCATCTCGGGCGCCGAGCAGACCATCCAGGCGCTATGGGGCCTGAGCGCGGGCATGCACGGCCTGGCCATGGGCGCGGCGCTCTACGGCACCGTCATCGGGTCGCTGGTCGGCGGGTGGCCGACGGACCGCTTTGGCCGGCGGGCGACGCTGGTGTGGATCGGCGTCTTGTACTTTGTTTCCGCGGTGTGGTCGGGACTGGCCGGCGACGTCTACGCCTTCATCATCGCGAGGGCGATTGGCGGCCTGGGCGTCGGCATTTCCACGGTTGCCGCGCCGCTCTACATTGCCGAAATCGCCCCGGCCGACCGGCGCGGACGCCTGGCGGGCTTGTTCCAGTTCAACATCGTGTTCGGCATTCTCGTCGCCTTCCTGTCGAACTACCTGATCGGCCGCTTCGTGGAACCGGGCGTGGCGTGGCGCTGGATGCTGGGGGCGGAGGCGTTTCCGGCGTTGCTCTATACCGTCCTGACCGTCGGCCTGCCGGAGAGCCCGCGCTGGCTCCTCGCGCGGAAGGGTGACCGCGCGGCGGGTATGGACGTGCTGCGGCGTATCCGCCCGGGCGTGCCGGCGTCCGCCGTCCACGCCGAAGCCGAAGACATCCTCGCGTCAGCGCACGACGTACGGGATGCGGGCGGGTTCTGGTCCGGAGGCCTGCGTATCCCGATTCTGCTCGCCTTCCTGATTGCCTTCTTCAACCAGTTATCGGGTATCAACGCCGTGTTGTACTTCGCGCCCCGCATCTTCGAGATGACCGGCCTCGGAGCCAGGGCGGCGCTGTTGCAGTCGATCGGGATCGGCGTGACGAACCTGATCTTCACCTTCGTCGGATTGTGGCTCATCGACCGGCTGGGTCGGCGAACGCTGCTCTACGTCGGGTCCGTCGGGTACATCCTGTCGCTGGGACTGACTTCGTGGGCGTTCTACACCCAGCACTTCGGCATCGTGCCGGCCTGCATCTTCGCGTTCATCGCCGCTCACGCCGTCGGGCAGGGCGCCGTCATCTGGGTCTTCATCTCCGAGATCTTCCCCAACCGCCATCGGGCCGAAGGGCAGGCGCTCGGGAGCTTCACGCACTGGATCTTCGCCGCCGCGCTGACGACGGCGTTCCCGAAGATGGTCACGTCGTTCGCGCCGGGAACGGTGTTCCTGTTCTTCTGCCTGATGATGGTGCTGCAGCTCGTCTGGGTGCAGCTGATGGTGCCGGAGACCAAGGGGCGGTCGCTGGAAGACATCCAGCGCGGCCTGGGCATGCGCTGACGCCGGCCCCGTCAGTCGCAATCGCGGCAGCGGCTCGGCTCCACCGTCACGTGGTGCAGGCCGGGGATGTTCGCGAGCATCCGCCGGTACTCGTCCGGGTCGAGCGGCGCGTGACTGACCACCGATACGATGCACGCGCGGCTCGCGGTGCCGATGCGCCAGACGTGGAGGTCGCTGATCTCGTGATCGGGCAGCGCCTCGATCGTTCGCCGGATGGCCGTCGTCACCTCGTCATGGTCTTCTGCGTCGAGCAGGACTTCGGCGGTATCGCGCGCCAGGCCCCACGCCCAGCGTCCGACGACGAAGCCGCCCACGAGCCCCATGAGCGGATCGAGCATCCGCCAGCCCCACATCATGCCGCCGGCCAGCGCCACGATGGCCAGCAGTGACGTGAGCGCGTCGGCGAGGACGTGCAGGTAGGCCGCCTTGAGGTTGTGATCGACGTGGGCGTGGGCGTGCACGGGGCCGCCGTCCTCGTGGACGTGCGAATCGCCGAGCAACCACGCGCTGACGAGATTGACCACGAGCCCGATCGCCGCGACGACCATGGCTTCTTCGTAGTGCACCTCGACCGGCGTAAACAGACGGTGCGCCGATTCCCACGCCATCCAGATCGCCACCAGCCCCAGGAGGAGCGAACTCGTATAGCCCGCGAGCGGCGCGATCTTGCCGGTGCCGAACGTGAAGCGGCGGTCAGAGGATTTGCGCCGGGCGATGCGGTAGGCGAACGCCGACATCCCGAGGGCGCCGACGTGGCTGGCCATGTGCCAGGCGTCCGCCGTCAACGCCATCGAGCCCGTCAGCCAGCCGGCGGCCATCTCGACGAGCATCGTGGCGAACGCGACCGCCACCACCCAGCCGGTTCGGCGTTCGGCGTGGCGTTCGGCCTCGGTGCCGAAATCGTGGGCGTGGCGCCAGCGATCGGGATCGTGCGTGCCAGTCATGGAGTTCGGCCGCCCGGGCGGCTCCTGTTCAGGATACACTGCGTCCACCCATGCGCATCGAACGTGTCGTTGCCGTCGGCCTTGCCGCGGCGCTGGCGTCGCCGCCGGCAGCCGGCACCCCGTCTTTCGAATCCCGGTTCGTGCTGGCGCCGCAGGCCGAACACGTCCATTCGTCGTCCGTCGTGGAACTGCCGGACGGACGCCTCTTCGCGGTGTGGTATCGCGGCAGCGGCGAACGTCGCGCGGATGACGTCCGCCTGGAAGGCGCACGGCTCGCCCGCGGGGCGTCCGAATGGTCGCCCGCGTTTCCCGTGGCCGACACGCCGGGGTATCCCGACTGCAACCCCATCGCGTTCGTCGATAGACGCGGACGGCTGACGGTCGCGTGGCCTGCCATCCTCGACAACCGGTGGGAAACGGCGTTGCTGCGTGTGCGCTCCGCCCCGACCGCCGGGTGGACCGCCGGCCCGCCACCGTGGAACGACGGTGGTGTCATCCTGCTGCGGCCCGAGTCGTTGCGGGCGACGCTCGAACCGTTCGCGCGGGGCATCGTCGACACGCTGCCAGCGGGGCGCGATCGTGACGAAGTGCGCCAGGCGATCGAGCGGCTGTCGGACCCCCTCTACAACAGGCTCGGCTGGATGCCCAGGACGCACGTGCTTCGCCTCCCGGGCGGCCGAGTCCTGATGCCGCTCTACAGCGACACGTTCAGCGTCGGTCTGGTGGCCATCTCGGACGACGACGGAGCGACCTGGCGCGCGAGCGATCCCATCGTGAGCCTGGGCGGCGTGCAACCGTCCCTGGTCCGGAAGACGGACGGCACGATCGTGGCCTTCATGCGCGACAACGGCCCGCCGCCGCAGCGCGTCATCGTGGCCACGTCGCCGGACGACGGCGTCAGCTGGACGGAAGGCCGTGATTCGGATGTCCCGAACCCGGGGTCGAGCGTCGACGTCATCGCGCTCCGGGACGGCCGATGGCTGATGGTGCTGAACGATACGGAGGACGGGCGGGCCAGGCTGTCGGCGTGGCTCTCGAACGACGAGGGCCGGACGTGGCCGCATCGCCGCGCCATCGAGGACACGGCCGGCGGTTCGTATTCGTATCCGTCGGTGCTGCAGGCGGCGGACGGCCGCGTGCACGTGACCTACAGCCACGTGGCGCCGGCGCCGGCGGGCACGAAACGCCCGGAAGCCATCAAGCACGTCGTGTTCGACGCAGAGTGGGTCGAGTCTCGTTGAGAAGGAACGCATGCCTGGCGTGGGGCAGGCCGTCCTTCGACTGCGCTCAGCACAAGTCAGGCCTGCGATATCATCCCCGCATGCGTGTGCTCACTCTCGCCTGTGCGGCGTCGGTGCTGACGGCCGCCGTTGCCTCCGCGGCCGCCGGACCGGCCGCCCGGCCGAACATCGTGCTGATCATGTCGGACGATCAGGGCTGGGGCGATGTCGGGTACCACGGGCATCCCGCGCTCAAGACGCCGGTGCTCGACGAGATGGCCCGCCAGGGCCTGCGGCTGGAGCGTTTCTACGCGGCATCGCCGGTGTGTTCGCCGACCCGCGCCAGCGTGATGACCGGTCGTCACGCGAACCGTTCGGGCGCGTTCGTCCCGAACTGGTCGACGCGTCCCGAGGAGATCACGATTGCGCAGATCCTGAAGCAGGCCGGCTATCGCACGGGGCACTTCGGGAAGTGGCACCTCGGGCCGGTCAAGGCGTCGTCGCCGCTGAACCCCCGGCGGATGGGCTTCGACGAGTACCTGTCGCACGACAACTTCTT
>CAZJRM010000056.1:0-24785 GCA_964547975.1 uncultured Vicinamibacterales bacterium
CAGGCAGAACAGCAGGGCTGCGAGCATCCACCGTCCGGGCGGCACGAGACGGAACCCGTCCGACGTGGACATCGCCGGACCGACTACTGCTCGTCGCCGCTGGGGCCGTAGATCGAGGGCACCTTCGCGCCGGTCAGGCGCAGGTACACGCTGAGCTGGCCGCGGTGATGAATGAGGTGGTTCATCACCCAGCTGCGCCACGCCGCCACGCGCGGCATCGCGAAGAGTTCCTTGCCGTCGGCCTTGAACGTCCAGGTGCTCATCAACTCGGCATCGGACTTCGAATCCAGGATGGCTCGGATCTTCGCGGCCTGTTCGTCGAGGGTGGCCAGCACGGCGGCTTTCGACGTGGTGGCCGGCGGCTTGTATTCGCCCGACACCATGTTGAATTCCGGTTCGGTCAGGATGGTGAAGCCCCACATCGGAATCTCGGCAACGTGTGCGGCCAGTCGGCCGAGCGTCATCGACTTCTCGTGCGGCTTGTAGTCGAAGCGGGCGTCGTCGACCCGCTCGATGACCTTGCGGGCGACAGCCAGTTCGTGATCGAACTCGGGCAGAAGGGCGTCTTTGATGGCCATGGCATCGTTCTCCTCGGTGTGGTGTGGGGGAACCCTGAGGTCCATCCTATCCTACAACCTCCACCCAGCAGCCAAGGACGCGCGTATCGGTGCTTCCGGTTTCGATCTTCGCCGGCACGAACCCCGTGTCTGGGGTGATGGCCATGCGCAGCGTGCCGTCGAGCGCCGTCGGCGCGACGCGGACCGTCTTCGATTCGAGCGGGCCGAGCGACACCTCCATCGTCTCGCCCGGCGTCACGATGCGGATGACATTCGGGACGGGGCCGTTGCGCAGGCGCAGGTTGACCGGCAGTGTGAGACGCCCTGTCCGCGAGACGACGGAGACCGAGGCCCGCGAGCCGCCTCGTACCCAGAAGCCCTTGTCTTCCGGGTAGCTGCCGCCGTCGTGGAAGAGGAAGACGAACCGTTCGCCCAGCGTTTCGGCGCCGAGTACTTCTTCCGAGGCCGTCCGTTCGAGGGTCGGGATGACCCGGACCGGGGCGATGCTCAGGTCGCCAACGGCTGCCTCGAGGTCCGCCGACGCGCGGAATCCCACGTAACTCAGGTCGACAGGCAGGTCGAAGGTGTCCTGCCAGCGCGGGCTCTCACCGACGGCCCAGGATGCCAGCGTGCCTCCGTGGCGTCCTCCCTGCAGGGCGAGGTGACCGCGCAGCTCTGAACCGACCGCGGCGGTCAGCGTGACCCGGTAACGTCCAGCCGGCAAGGCGAACCGCGCGTTGAGCAGCAGCGGCACCGTCAGCGCCGGCCGCCGGGTGCCCCGAGAGGCGACGAGTTCGAACGCGGCGGGCACTTCCGCGGGATCGACCAGCGCGAACGGATCGAACCGGATAGCCAGCGGGCGGGCGCGGGGGTCGAAGTCCTGCAGCAGGGATACGCGCGCACGTTCGGCCGGCTCGGGGCTCGGCTTGAGACGAGCGCCGAGCAGGGGAGGCGTCAGCACGCCAATGAGGATGACGGCGAGACCGAGACCGAGGTTCGCCCTGAGAAAGGCCCGACCGCGCCCCGTTCGGGAGGCGAATCCCGGCAACGTGGGACGGAACACACGGCTGAATACCGCGGCGACGGCCGACAGGCACAGGATCCACAGCGCGGCCTGCGCGAGGCCCCAGCGGGCCGGCTGGCCGATGAAGTCGGGGGCGAAGGCCCAGAGGTGCCAGTCCGGCGACAACCACTGCAGCAGACGCGAGACGCCGTCGCGCCGGTTCCAGAGGGCGCTGACGTCGGGCGACGCCAGGATCGCGAGCGCGGCGCCGAGTCCGGCGAGCAGCAGCAGGCGATACGCCGCGCGCCGGTCGGCCAGCAGGCCGGCGCGGCGGAATTCCCAGGCGACCGGCAGGGCGAGCAGCGGCATCCCCGCGACCAGGAAGCGGGCTGGTACCGATGACCCGCCCCACCACATGGTGTGGCCCGCCACCGTGAACAGCAGCGCGGCAAACGCGACGGTCACTTCGGCGGCCTGGGTGCGGGCTGGGCCGCCGGCCTTCCACTGGTGCCAGATCCCGACGGCGGCGATGACGAGCACCGGGGTGTAGGCGAGCAGGCCGTACTCCTGATCGAAGAACAGTCCCGGGATGCCCCGGGCGAGATTCCAGGCACTCATCTGTGTCTGGGACACGCCGCCGTAGGCCGCCGACGGCCACGGCGAACCCCAGGACATCTGGAAGAACGCGAACCAGCCGGCCAGGCTCAGGACGAACGGCCCGAGGACGGCCGCCAGGCGCGTCGGCCGCCCAGCGTCACGGTCGGCCACGATGCGGCGTACGGCGAGCGCGACGAGCACGGCGGCGAGCGGGGCGTACTTGGAACTCAGCCACGGCAGCGCCGCCGAGACACAGCCGACGAGCAGCGCCCCTCCCGCGCGCGGCGCCACGGGCGCGCCGGAGGGTCCCGTCAGGCCTATGGCGAAGGCCAGCGCGACACACAGGCCCGCGGCGATTTCGGGGTAGATGGTGCCGGCGCTGAACGCGACGGAGACGCTCAAGGCGACGGCCGCCCAGGCAAAGGTCGCTGCCGAGACCGACCCCGTCGCCCGCCGCACCCAGAACCAGATGAGCCCCGAGGTGGCCGCGGCCATCAGCACCATGCCGAAGACCACCGCCGCGTAACCGCCGACGGCAAACCAGGGCGCGATCAGGATCGGGAGGCCGATCGGGTGCACCGAATACAGCCGCCCGCCCGTCCCGCGGGCGAGCGCATGCGGTTCGAGGTCCTGGCTGTAGTACGCGCGGTAGTCCTTCCGGGCGTGGTTGTTCTCGATGTCGAGGTCGTGATCCAGCAGCAGGCTCTGGGTGATGACCAGGTAGTGTGGTTCGTCGCCCCCCGGGACCAGGCCGGAGAACGAGACGACGGTCGCGAGACCGCCGTACAGGACCACGCTGAAGGCCGCCACCGCCGCGAACGTCCGTACGCCCGACCACGACCGCAGTCGGACCACGACACGGCGGCCCCGTCCCGCGCCGAACGCGGCCCACACGACCTGGGCGATCACCACGAGCCAGAGGAAGTAGCGGCCTGGGCCCGCCAGGACACGTATGCCCGGCAGAAGGTCGGCGACCCACGGCAGGTACGGCAACACCAGCACGCCGAGGGTGTAGAGCGGGAGCACGGCGTCGGACCGATCGCGTTGGCCGTCTCGCATGGCGGCGAGCCAGCCAATCAGGCCGGCGAGCGCCACCGCGATCGGCAGCAGCACGAGCGGCGGAAGCATGGCGACACGAACCGTCTGCCCCCCGGCGGCAATGACGTCGAGCTGGCCCATCGACACCCAGAGCGCGATGCCAGCCGTGACCCAGGCGCCGAGTGTCCGTCGCGTCACGCGTTCACCTTGTGCATGGGGACCAATTATGCCACCGCGAAACCGGCCGTGGCGACGGAAGAGGGCGCGTGCTAGAGTCGCCGGTATCATGGCGGCGCCGGAACGCACCTTCGTCCTCGCCAACGATGAACCGGTCCGAATCCGCCCCATCCGCCCCGAGGACGAACCGGCGATGGTCGAGTTTCACCGCGGGCTGTCGGACGTCACCGTCTACCAACGCTACTTCCACATGATGCGGCTCGACCACCGAATCTCGCACGAACGGCTGGCACGAGTCTGCCGGACCGACGAGGCGTCGGAGGTCGTGCTGGTGATGGAGCGCCACGGCACGTCCGGCGCGGGCGGGATCGTGGGTGTGGCGCGGCTGACCGCCGGACGGGACCTGGAGGATGCGGAGTTCGCCGTGCTGGTGGCCGACGCGTTCCAGGGCGTCGGCGCCGGCCCCGCCCTGATGCGGGCGCTCGTCGACGTGGCCCGCGCCAGGGGCGTGACGCGCCTGCAGGCCGATCTCCTGCGCGGCAACGTCGCCATGCAGAAGATGTGCGCGCGCCTCGGGATGACGCTGCTGCCGTCTGGGGAACCAGGCGTCGTGCGCGCGCGGCTCGATCTCGGCGGAGGCCCCGGCGCCAGTCCCCTGGGTCCGGGGGACTAGCGGCGCGTGCCGTTGGCCCAGAAAGAGCGGAGCAGGACGAGCGACCGGGCGCCCGCCTCGTAGCGCTCCACCGCCCGGACCGTGACGGGGAGGTCATCGGGCTGCGCCGTGTCGAGTTCGAGCGTCCAGGCGCGGCCCGCGCCGGCCGGCGGCAGCACGAACGACACGTCCTCCTCGCCCGCGTTCATCAGCACGAGCAGGGTGTCGTCGCGAATCGGCTCGCCCCGCGGTGTCAACTCGTCGATCGCATCACCGGCCAGCAGGACGCCGAGCGCGCGTGCGTCGGGCGCCTGCCACGAGGCGTCGGTCATCTCGTGGCCCGACGGGTCGAGCCAGAGGATGTCCTTGGCGTGTTCGGATCGTGACGACAGGCCCTGGAAGAACGTCCGTCGCCGCAGCACCGGGTGCGCGCGGCGGAACTGGAGCAGGAGGCCGGTGAACCGGCAGAGCGAGGCCTGCGCCGGTGTGAGCGTCCAGTCGAGCCAGCTGATCTCGTTGTCCTGGCAGTACGCGTTGTTGTTGCCCTGCTGTGTCTTGCCGAGTTCGTCGCCGGCCGAGATCATCGGGACTCCCTGCGACAGGATGAGCGTCGCCAGGAAGTTGCGGACCTGACGGGACCGAATGGCGGTGATCGTCGTGTTGTCGGTCGGACCTTCCACGCCGTAGTTCCGGCTCAGGTTGTTCGATTCTCCGTCGCGGTTCTGTTCGCCGTTGGCCTCGTTGTGCTTCCGCTCGTACGACACCAGATCCTGGAGCGTGTATCCGTCGTGCGCGGTGACGAAGTTGACCGTCGCGTGGGGGCGTCGGCCTCCCGACGCGTAGAGATCGGAACTGCCCGCGAACCGGCTCGCCAGTTCCGGAACCTGCCCCGCGTCTCCTCGCCAGAACCGGCGCACGTTGTCGCGATAGCGGCCGTTCCACTCGGTCCAGCCGGCGGGGAAGTTGCCGACCTGGTACCCGCCTTCACCGAGGTCCCACGGTTCCGCGATGAGTTTCACCTGCGACAACACGGGATCCTGCTGGATGATGTCGAAGAACGATCCCAGCTTGTCGACCTCGAACAATTCCCTCGCCAGCGCGCTTGCGAGGTCGAACCGGAACCCGTCGACGTGCATGTCGACGACCCAGTATCGCAGGCTGTCCATGATGAGCTGGAGCACCCGCGGGTGCCGCATGTTCAGGGTGTTGCCGCAGCCGGTGAAGTCCTGGTACTGGCTCGGGTTGCCCGGGAGCAGGCGGTAGTAGGTCGCGTTGTCGATGCCGCGCAGCGAGAAGGTGGGACCCAGGTGGTCGCCTTCCGCCGTGTGATTGTAGACGACGTCGAGGATCACTTCGAGCCCGGCTTCGTGCAGCGACCGGACCATCATCTTGAATTCGCGCACGGCCGCCATCTTCCCGTCCTGCGCGGAGTAGCGGACGTCGGGGGCGAAGTAGGCGAGCGAGTTGTAACCCCAGTAGTTGGGGAGACCGCGCGCGGCGAGGTGCCGGTCGAGCGCGTGGTAGTGGACCGGCATCAGTTCGACGGCCGTCACGCCGAGGTTCTTGAGGTGCTGGAGGACCGGATCGCAGGCGAGACCCAGGAACCGCCCGCGCATGGAGGGGGGCACCTCCGGGTGCTGCCACGTGAAGCCCTTCACGTGCAGTTCGTAGATGACGGTGTCCTGCCAGGGGGTGCGCGGCGGCCGGTCGTCACCCCACGTGTACGACGGGTCGATCACGACGCCGAGCGGAGCCGTGGCGGCATTGTCGCGGGGGTCGTCGGCGCTGTCGCCCGGCATCCCGCCCATGTTGGCGTCAGCCCACTGCAGGGTTCGCCCGACCGCCTTCGCATACGGATCGAGGAGGACCTTATTCGGGTTGAAGCGATGGCCGAAATGGGGCGCCCACGGCCCGTGGACGCGGAAGCCGTAGAGTTGTCCGGGCCTGACGTCGGGCAGGTACCCGTGCCAGACGAAATCCGTCCGCTCGGGCAGCCGGATTCGGGCCGATTCGGTCGCGGACCCGTGATTCTCGAACAGGCAGACATCGACGGCGGTGGCGTTTTCGGAAAACAGGGCCACGTTGACGCCCAGGCCGTCCCACGTGGCCCCGAGCGGATGAGGACGTCCGGGCCAGATGCGCATCAGCGAGGCATTGTAGCCGATTCGGCCCCAACCGACCGCCGCAGCCATCCGAAGCGCGACTGCTGGTAGAATCGCCCCCATGCAACTGCGGACGATCAAGGTGGGATGTCTCGGCGGAGGGACCGGCTTGCCGAGCGTGCTCTCGGGCTTGAAGCGGAATCCCTGGATCGAGCTCCACGGGATCGTCACCGTGTTCGACAGCGGGGGCAGCTCCGGGATCCTGCGGGACGAACTGGGCGTACTGCCGCCCGGGGACATCCTGCGATGCGCCCTCGCGCTCGCGCGCAACGAACGCGAAGCGCGGCGCCTCCTCCTGTCGCGGTTGCCGACGCTCGAGGACTCCCGGCTTGCGGGCCATACCGGCGGCAACCTGCTCCTGTCGATGATGGAGCAGTTCAGCGGCAACTTCCTCGCGGCGATCGAAGGGTTGCGCGGGCTCCTGGGATGCAAGGGCCGGGTCTGGCCCGTCAGCGTCGACCGGTCGAGCTTGTGCGCGCGGTACCAGGACGGCACGACGACGGCCGGTGAGGTGGAGGTCGATCGGTACCAGGCCGCGGGCAAACGCATCGTCGAGGTCTGGCTCGACCCCCCGGCCGACATGCACCACCTGGTCGGTGACGTCATCACGGATCTCGATGCGGTGATCATCGGGCCCGGATCGTTCTACACCAGCCTGATGCCCATCCTGGCGGTCAGCGGCGTGCCTGAGGCGCTGCAGGCCGTGAGAGGGCCGGTCATCTTCATCGCCAACCTGATGACCGAAGGAGAAGGCATGCAGGGCTTCACGGCGGCCGACGCCGTGATGCAGCTCGAGCGGGCCATCGGCCGCCAGGTCGACGCGGTCGTGTTCAACGAAGCACGCCCCCAGCCGGACGTGCTGCAGCGGTACGCGGCGGAGCACAAGGCCCCGCTCGAACTCGGTGTCCTGCCGTCCTCCTGCCGGCTCATCCGGGGGCGGTTCTGGCGTACGGAGATCGCGCGTCACGATCGGCTGCGCCTCGGGTTCGCGTTGTGGGCCGCGCTCGTGCAGGTGATGGACTCGAAATACTAGGCCCCGGAGTCTCCGTGCCCCTCGACGAGTACCGGCGCAAACGCGACTTTTCCACGAGCCCTGAACCGGATGGGACGCCCCGGCGTCGCGCACGACGGTCCGGGGCGCTCTTCTGCGTCCAGAAACATCTGGCGAGCCATCTTCACTACGACCTCCGGCTCGAACACCGTGGCGTGTTGTTGTCCTGGGCGGTGCCGAAGGGGCCGTCGCTCGATCCATCGGTGAAACGATTCGCCGCGCACGTGGAGGACCATCCGGTCGAGTACGGCGGGTTCGAGGGCGTGATCCCCGAAGGGTACGGCGCGGGCATCGTGATGTTGTGGGATACCGGAACCTGGGAACCCCAGGTCGCCGACGTGGACGCCGCGCTGGCGAAGGGGGACCTGAAGTTCCGCCTGAACGGCTACAAGCTGAAGGGGTCGTGGGCGCTCGTGCGGACGACATCCGCCGGAGGCAGGGACTGGCTGCTGTTGAAGCACCGCGACGAATGGTCCGGGGCTCTCGACATCGCCGAGTTCGCGCCGCTCAGCGTGAAGTGCGGCGGGGACTTCGAGGACATTCTCGCCGATGGCAATCCGGCCGTCTGGTTTTCGTCCAGGCCCGCCCGGGGCGGCGAAACCGGGGCGCTCTTCACGCGGATCATCGAACGGGCCGTGATGATGAAGGCGGAACGACTGCGCCACGAGCCGCCGGCATCCGGACGGACGCCCGCCGGTCGCCGGGTTCGCCGCAAGTCGCCTTGACAGCCCGTGCGGCGGACACTAGCCTTGCGCGGGGCCCGCGCGCGGTCCGCTGTGAGGTGCCAGGTGCCGCCACGCATCGATTTCAACTGCGACATGGGCGAGAGTTTCGGCGCGTACACGCTGGGGCTCGACCACGAGATCATCCGTTTCGTCACGTCGGCCAACATCGCCTGCGGCTTTCACGCTGGGGACCCCGCGTGGATGCGGCAGACCGTGGCGCTCGCGCAGGCGCACGGGGTGGGTGTCGGCGCCCACCCCGGTTTTCCCGACCTGCGCGGATTCGGCCGGCGCGCGATGGCGGTGAGCGCGTCCGACGTCCGCGACGATGTGATCTACCAGGTTGGGGCGTTGTCGGCGTTTACCGCGACGAAACGCCTGCAGCACGTGAAACCGCACGGGGCGCTCTACAACATGGCGGTCGATCGTGACGAGGTTGCCCGCGCGACGGTCGACGCCGTGCTCGAGGTCGATTCGCGCCTGATCCTCGTCGTCCTGTCAGGATCGCCATGGGCGCGCATCGCCGAGAGCATGGGGGCCAGGGTGGCGCGCGAGGTGTTCGCCGACCGCGCGGTCCACGCCGACGGCACCCTCGTGCCGCGCGCGATGCCGGGGGCGGTCATCCACGACCGATCTGCGGTGATCGAACGCGGGCTGCGGCTGGCCGCCGAACACCAGGTGACCGCCATCACCGGCGAAACGCTCGATGTCGAGGTGGAGACGGTCTGCCTGCACGGCGATACGCCGGGGGCGGTGCAGCTCGCCTCCGCGCTCCATGCGGCCTTCGCGGGCGCCGGTGTCGAGCTCGTGCCCATGGCGCAGCTGGTGGGTCGCTGAGACCATGCGCCACACGCCCCGCATCCTGACGGCGGGCGATGGCGTGATCGTCGCCGAGTTCGGCGACGGCATCGACGCCGCCGTCAACGCCCGGGTGCATCGTGTCGCGCGTGCCGTCGATGCCGCCGCGCACGTGGGTATCGTCGAAACCGTGCCGACCTACCGGTCGCTGGCCGTGCACTTCGACCCGCGATGCACGACACCGCGCGAGGTGGAACGGGCCATCTGCGACGCGGATTCCGACGTCCGATCGGCGCCGTCTCCGCCGCCGAGAACGGTGGAGATCCCCGTGCACTACGGCGGAGACCATGGTCCCGACCTGCCGGATGTCGCGGCGCACTGCGGGTTGGACGAGGTGGACGTCGTGGCGATTCACGCCGCCGGCGCCTACCGCGTGTTCATGATGGGCTTCACGCCGGGCTTCCCGTATCTCGGCGGCCTGTCGCCGCGGATTGCCGCTCCGAGGCTGGCGACACCCAGAACCTCCGTGCCCGGTGGATCGGTGGGCATTGCCGGAACGCAAACCGGCGTCTATCCGACGACGAGCCCCGGTGGCTGGCGGCTCATCGGCTGGACGCCAAGTGTGTTGTTCGATCCGGCCGCCAATCCCCCAACCCTGCTCGACGCCGGTGACCTCGTCCGTTTCGTGGCGGTGACCGGCGCGCCGACGATGTCAGGCCTCGTGCGACCACCCGAGGAGATCGCGTCCGGCGACCCGTCGAAGCCCGCGGTGGATGTCCTCGACGGCGGATTCCTGACGACCGTGCAGGACCTGGGCCGCGTCGGGTGCCAGAGGTGTGGGGTGCCCGTCGCCGGGGCCATGGACCCGTGGTCGCTCCGCGCGGCCAACCGGCTGGTCGGGAATCCCGACGGCCATGCGGCGCTGGAACTCACGCTGTCGGGGCCAACGCTTCGTTTCGACACGGCCACCGTCGTGGCGTTGTGCGGCGCCGACGCGCCGTGCGCGCTCAACGGCGTGGGAGTTCGCGTCGGGCGCGCGTTTCGGGTTCGCCCGGGCGACGTCCTGCGGTGTGGTCAATGCCGGGATGGACTCCGGGCGATACTGGCCATCGCGGGCGGGATCGACGTGCCGCTGGTGCTCGGCAGCCGCTCCACGTATCTGCCGTCGGCGTTCGGAGGGTTCTCTGGCCGACCGCTGCGAACTGGCGACCGCGTGCCGCTCGGCGGCGCGCCGCCTGTGGGACCAGTCTCCGGCCGGAGGATTCCGGACCGCGCGTCGCGTCGCGAGGGTGGTGTGTGTGTCGTCCGCGTGATGCCCGGTCCCCAGGACGACGCGTTCACGGCGGCTGGGATCGAGACGTTCTACGGCAGCACGTACTCGCTCAGCCCACGGTCGGACCGCGTCGGGTGCCGCTTCGACGGTCCTCGGGTTGCCCACCGTGAGGGTGCCGATATCGTGTCGGACGCGACCGCGTTCGGGTCCGTCCAGATTGCCGGTGACGGTTTGCCGATCGTCTTGATGGCCGATCGTGGCACGACGGGCGGCTACACGAAGGTGGCGACCGTGATCTCGGCCGACCTGCCGCGCCTCGCCCAGGCCGCTCCGGGGACTTCAGTGCGGTTCCAGCCCGTCGATGCCGGCGCAGCGGCACTGGCGAGGGAAGAGCGCGAGCGGTGGCTCGAGACGATCGGCGCGACGCCCGCCGCGGAGGGCGACGAGATTTTCGACGAAGACCGGGGCGGTGAGCTGGCCGCCGACGGAGTGGCCGCGCTGGCCGCCGTGCTGGACGGGCCCGCCACGACCGCGCGGCGGTCGGTGGCGGGTGTGCGCGCGGGAATGGTGGGTGTCGTCGTCGCCGTCTCGGTCGAGGCCGGGACTTACGTTGCCGCCCGTGACACCGTGGCCGTGGTCGAGGCCATGAAGATGCAGAACCCGGTGCGCTCGGCGGCGGCCGGCCGCGTGCGGCGAGTCTGTGTCGCGATGGGCGAGCACGTGTCAGCGGAAACGATTGTCGTAGAGTTCGAGGACTGAGCATGGGCACGATCGGGAACGAAGGCGGCCTCTTCGGGTGGTGGCGCGCGGGCACGCCTGAGGGGCGCCGCGCGCTGGTGGCCGGGGCCCTGGGGTGGATGCTCGACAGCTTCGACGTGATGCTCTACGCGCTGGTCCTCGCGGCGCTGATGAACGACCTGGGGATGAGCAAGTTCACGGCCGGACTGCTGGGGTCGGCGACGCTGGTCGCGTCGGCCGTGGGCGGGCTCGTCTTCGGGGTGGTGGCCGATCGCTACGGGCGGACCCGGGCGCTCATCGCGAGCATTCTCATCTACTCCGTCTTCACGGCGGCGTGCGGCCTGGCGCAGACCGTGGCGCACCTGGCCGTGTTTCGCGTGTTCCTCGGGCTGGGCATGGGCGGCGAATGGGCGAGCGGCGCCGCGCTCGTCTCGGAAACCTGGCCGGCGGAGTACCGCGGCAAAGCCCTCGGGTTCATGCAGAGCGCCTGGGCCGTCGGTTACGGCGCCGCCGCCCTTGTCGTCGCGATCGTGATGCCGATCTGGGGCTGGCGCGCCGTGTTCTTCGTCGGGGTGCTGCCGGCCCTGCTGACGGTGTGGGTACAGAAGCGGGTGGAAGAACCGGCGTTGTGGCGGGAACGGCGCGCTGCGACCGGGCGGCGGCGCGCGAGACTCGCCGACATCTTTCGCGGCGACACGGGGCGGGTGACGATGGCCGTCACCGCGATGAATGCCTGCACCATGTTTGCCTGGTGGGGATTCAACCAGTGGATTCCCGCCTACCTGTCACTGCCGGCGCAGCAGGGGGGACTGGCGCTCGGCACGCGGACCATGTCCGGGTTCATCATGGCCATGCAGGTGGGGATGTGGTTCGGCTACGTGACGTTCGGGTTCATGAGTGACGTCTTCGGACGGAAACGCGCGTATGTGACGTACCTGCTGACCGCGGCCGTGCTGATGGTCGTGTACGGCGCCACCACGGCACCACTCGCCCTGCTGTTGCTCGGTCCGTTCGTGGCCTTTTTCGCGACTGGCTACTTCACGGGGTTCGGGGCGGTGACCGCGGAACTCTATCCGACTGAGATTCGCGCGACGGCTCAGGGATTCACCTACAACATCGGCCGCCTTGGCAGTGCCGTCGCGCCGTGGGCGGTTGGGCGACTGGCAGAGTCGCGGGGGTTCGGCGTGGCGTTTTCCCTGGCAGCGGCGGCATTTCTCGCAGCGGCGAGTCTTTGGTTCTGGATTCCGGAGACTAAAGGTCGCCAACTTCGCTGAGTATTTGGCCTCTCGCTACAACTTCTGACGCAGATAGTCATCCCCAGGGGAGACTCCTTGCGCGCCAGCCTTCGTCCCCCGCGTCGGATCATTGCGGCTAGAAAGACCGTAAATAGTTATCAATAAATGTCTTATTGCAGGTTGGCCTTCGGGCGAAGGCCCTGGCGTGCGCTTTGCTGTTATAGTGGGCACTGGAGGTTGGTGAACAGATGATCAGGAAGATTCTTTTCGCAGTGAGCGGTTTGCTGATTCTGGCGTCCGTGGTCTCGGCCGCTCCGATTTCGACGCTGAACAATACCGGTCTGGCGGCGGCGGGCGCCGTCGACGGGAACTGGACGGTCAACGGCGGCGCGGCCTACGTGACCAACAGTTGGCCGCTCGGCGCCTGGAACTCGACCGGTTCCGGGTCGCAGTGGATCAGCCCGCAGCCCGTCTACCGGATCGGCTCGCAGCCTCCGTTCACGGGTGATGCGGACGGCCTCTTCGAGTTCACGACGACCTTCGAGATTCCCGTTGGCTACGATCCCTCGACGGCGTGGTTCTCCTTCCGCCTGCTTGCCGACAACGAACTGGCCGGCGTGAGGTTCAACTCGACCTTGCTCTCGGGGGCGTACACGTACCTCGACCCGGCGTCGACCGGTGCGCCTTACCGGATCTGGAGCAGCATCTACACGCTCGACAACGGATTCGTGGCCGGGGCGAACACGCTGACGTTCCTCGTCCACAACTTCCCGAAGACGAACCCGACGTCACCGACCGACTACGTGGCGAATCCGACGGGGCTGCGCGTCGAGTTCCTGGAGAGCTCCATGGATCAGTTCCCCGATCCGGCTCCTGAGCCGGTTCCGGAGCCGACGTCGATGCTTCTGCTGGGGACCGGCATCCTCGGCGCCGTTCGTGCTGCCCGCAAGCGCCGCTAACACCAACCCCGGTTCTTGCGGCAAGGGCCACCTCATGTGAGGTGGCCCTTCTTATTAGGGGATAGGGAATAAGGAACAGGCGAGAGGAACAGGCGAGAGGGAGCGCGAGTCAGAACGCGAAGTAGATGAAGTCGAGCGGCGCGCGGCTGTGCAGCACGACGATGGCGGCGACCAGCACGCCGCAAAGCGCACCCTGCGCCGCGGTGCGTCCCCAGCCGGCCGGCAGGTCGGGCCGGTCCATGGCCGCCACGAGGTCCGGCCCCTTCCACTCGGCCCAGAGATCCTGGATCCACATCGGGGCGGCGTAGATCAGGGTGAGCAGGAACAGGTAGGCTCCGGCCTGGCGATCCAGCGCGCTGCTTCCTGACGGCCACAGGGACAGGTCCCGCGCGAGTTGGGAGAGACTGGTCTCCCGGAAGATCAGCCAGCCGATACTCGCCAGCACGAACATCAGGGCGACCTGCAGCGGTGGCAGCCATCGCCGCGTCCGCCGGGATGGTCGCACGAAGACGCCGGCAATCCGCGCCAGTCCCAGCAACACTCCGTGGTAGACCCCCCAGAGGACGTAGTTCCAGCTTGCGCCGTGCCACAGGCCCGCGACGAACATCGTCACGAGAATCCCGCCGACGTACGCCCACGTCGTGGCGTCGATGCCGAGGAAGCGGTCGCGTTCGATCGTGCGTGACAACCGGTACGCCACAGGCAGGAACAGGTAGTCGCGGAACCAGGTGGAGAGCGAGATGTTCCAGCGGCGCCAGAAGTCGGTGGGGCTCGTGGCGAGATACGGGTGGTCGAAGTTGCGGACGAGGTCGAAGCCGTACCACTTGGCGACGCCCCTGGCGATATCGGTGTACGCCGAGAAGTCGGCGTAGATCTGCATGGTGAAGGCGAAGACTCCCGCCCAGAGCACGTAGAACTCCGGTGCCTGCAGCGCGAACACCTTGTCGGCGATGATGCCGACGTTATCGGCGATGACGAGCTTCTTGAAGAACCCCCAGACGATGAGCACGACCGCGTCCCTGGCCGCCGCCGCCGAGAACCGGCGTTCCCGTTCGACCTGCGGGAGCAGGTTGGTCGCGCGCATGATCGGGCCCGCGACCAGGTGCGGGAAGAACGACACGAACGCCGCGACGTCGAGGAAGCGCGTCCGGGCCTTCGCGTGATTCCAGTAGACGTCAATGGTGTAGCTCATCGACTGGAACGTGTAGAACGAAATGCCGACGGGCAATCCGATCTGCAGGACCGGCCTCGGAATGGAGAGTCCGGCCGCATCGCCGAGGGCCGCGACGTTGTCGACGAAAAAGTTGAAGTACTTGAAGAACCCCAGCAGGCCGAAGTTCGTGACGATGCTCAGCCAGAGGAACGCGCGTTTCTTCGCGGGCCACGTGTGCATGCCTCGCGCAGACCAGTAGTCGATGAAGGTCGTCGCGAAGATCAGTGTCAGGAACCAGGGATGGACCCAGCCGTAGAACACGTAGCTGGCGACCAGCAGCAGGACGTTCTGCCAGCGGTGCGGCAACGTCCAGTACGCGGCCAGCGTGATCGGGAAGAACACGAGGAAGTCCAGGCTGTGGAAGATCACCTGAACAACTCCTGGTTCCTCCGGAAGAACAGTTCGGTGTACGCGAGACGGGATTCCCGGCCGATGTGATCGCCGTCGCCGTACATCGCCAGCGGCTGTTCCGGGTCGCCCCAGTCGTCGTGGAAGTACGCCCCCTGCTCGCGGAGCCAGTCCGCGAGGCGGGACACGTAGCGCCGCAGCGCGTCGGACTGCGGGGGCGGACCCGTCGGGCCGGGCCGCCGCTGCACCCGGACGAACGCGACGCGCACGCCCGACAGCGTCGACAGCCTGAGGATTTCGGGCAGCAGCGACAGGGGGAGCCGGCGGTCGAAGTCGAGGGCCTGGTCCGCGGCGACGGGCATGTCCGCGGCGACCATCGGACGAAGTGCCTCCAGCGGGAACAGCCGATCGTTCATCGCCTTGAGGAACGCCTCGTGGCCTGACGTGGGCAGGATGGCGGCCAGCGGCGCGTTCGTGATCCGTCGCTCCAGCCAGTCGCGTGTCCGGTTGTACTGATACACACGCTGCGCCGCGAGGTGGACCTGGTAGAACGGCCCGTGCATGTTCGCCGCGAGAATCCGGTCGAGCGCGCCTTCATGGTCGTAGGCCACCCGATCGAGGATGCCGGGGTACACGCGGAACAGCGGTTCGGTCAGGTTCTCGTCGCGGAAGAAGAAGATGGCGGCCTTCGGAGCGATCCGGGCGTTGACGACCTGGTTCTTGAAGACGAGATACCAGTAAGCGGACCCGGACCCAGGGTGGAGCAGTGACGCCACCCCGCGGCCGCCCACGAGGCGCGACAGGTGCTCCGGGTTGATGCGCGTGCCCGCCATGGAGTCGCCCACGACCACGTAATCCGGGCGCGACTCCTGAAGCGTGGCGACGGCCTCGCGGTCGAAGGGTTCGCGGACCCGCGGCGACTCGATCGACGGAATGAACGACGGCTTCAGCGAGGCGCTGGGGAGGGCGGCGTTGACCGCCCTCAGGCCCAGCGGGAGTCCCGCCAGTCCCGCGAGCACCACGGCGAGGCCCAGCCAGCCTCCGGGCGTGCCGGGCCGAATGGTCGACGAAAGTGCCACACGCTCGTCCGTGCGGGGCCTGCGCGGCGCTGGGCGCAGCGGGCTACCGCGATCCGGCCTCCTTCGGGAAGAGCCGCTCGAGTTCCCGGGCGGACGGCGCCGGCGTCATGAGACTCACGATGACCAGCAGGCCGATCGAAATCAGCGCCGAGGGATAAATGCTGGGAATACCCCAGGGGTCCGCGCCAAAGGTCGAGTTGATGGCGGCGGCCCCGGTCAGCCCGTTGGCGGCCTGCATGACACCCGGCGCCACGCGCGGAATCACGACCTCGAAGACCACCGTGGCCAGCGCGCCGCCCACGATCGACGCCACGCCGCCCTGGCGGGTGGCGCGTCTCCAGGTGAGCGCCGCGAACAGCGCCGGCGTCACCGCGACGCCGTACATCGTGTACGCGAAGTACGAGTACTGGAGCACCGAGATGTTCAGCTTGAAGTACGTCGGGATGAAGATCAGGCAGAACGCCACGAACCCCATCACGACGATGAACACCTTCTGCAGGGCCACCATCTTCGTCGGGTCGGCGTTCGGGTTGATCATCCCCTGGTAGATGTCCCGCATCACGTTCGAACTCGACGAGAGCAGGTAGTTCATGCCCGTCGACAGGACGACGGCGCACGCGGCCGCGAGCAGCAGCACGCCGACGAACGACCCGATGGTGCCGCCCGCCGCGGGGACCATGTAGCGGGCGGCGTTGAGCACCAGCGCCCGGCCGTCCCAGCCCTTGGCGAATTCGGTGTTGTAGACCGACGCGTACACCGCAATCGCGATGACGATGGTCTCGACCACGATCGTGCCGACGATCCAGATCGCCACGGCCTTCTTGGCCTCGGCCGGCGACTTGGCCGCGTAGAACTTCTGGTACATCGACTGGACGCCCATCAGCAGCATGAGCGTCGACAGGAAGTAGGCGAGGGCTTTCAACGCCGGGTACTTGCCGAAGTCGGCGGGGAACACCTCGAAGTGCGACGGCGGAAGCACCTGGGCCGCGTGACTCCACCCTCCGGCCGCCGAGACGACGAACGGGATCGAGAGCAGGCACGCCGAGATGATGATGATGCCGTTCGGCAGGTCCGTGTGGGCGACGGCCACCATGCCGCCGATCGCGACGAACAGGATCACGAACGCCGCGGCGATCGCCTGGCCCGCCTCGACCGACACCGACCCGTTCGTGATCACGTTCAGGATGTAGCCGCCCGCGCGGAACTGGTAGGCCACGATCGTCGTGAAGGCGATGATGAGGGCGATCGCGCCGAACAACCGCGCGAACTTTCCGTACCGCACCTCGAGGATGTCGCCGACCGTGTACTGCCCGAAGGTCCGGATCTTCGCGGCGACGAAGTAGATGATCGCGATCCCGAGAAACGCGCCCGCGGGCTGCCACACCGCGCTCCAGCCGGCGTAGGACGCGTACTCCGCGCCGGCGATGAACGTGCCCGAGCCGATCCACGTGCAGACCAGGGTGAAGACCATCTTGGTCAGCGAGAGGCTGCGCCCCGCCACCATGAAGTCTTCCTGCGATTTGATCTGCCGGGACCGGTAGATGTTGTAGGCCGTCAGCGCCAGCAGGTACGCGAGAATCACATACAGATAGAAGCTCACTGGCCCTCCTGCGAATCGACGCGTGCCCGGGCGTTCTGTGCGGCGCGGACAGGCGTCCGCCCGGTCCCCGGGGCGAAAAACCGTTGCAGCATAGCACAGCCGGCCGTCCCGGGCTCCTCGCCCGAACGTGTCACGGGGGGAAGGCTCAGTGCGAGCGGTAGTCAGCGGGTGGCTGGCCGCCGGAACCGAAGAAGAAGTCTTCCATCGCCTTGGCCATCAGTTCCTGGGCCTCCTTCTGGAACGGCAGGAGCCGGTATTCGTTCAGGATCATCCGCATCCGCTCTTCCCACAGGCCCCACGCCTCCTTCGAGACGTTGTCGTAGACCCGCTGCCCGAGTTCTCCCGGCCACGGCGCCTTTTCGAGACCTTCCAGTTCCCGTCCCAGCTTCACGCACTTCACCATACGGCTCATAGGTTCTCCTGATCGGGCTCTCGGCTTCCGGCTCGCGGCTGTGTCCCGTGCCTCTTGCCTATCCCCTGATCCCTAGCCTTCCTAGTGTATCCGCACAGGCGGCGCCGCGGAGTCCGTCTCCCGTTTCTCCACCTGCACTCTGGCGTCGTTGAAACACGCGCCGGCCCCGATGTCGGTCAGTGAGTCCGGCGCCAGCGAGTTGGCCGTCGCGCCATTCACCGTGTGCCGGGCCCACAGGCCCTTCGGCAACTGCACGGTCCCGCGCGGGACCGTCGGCAGGACCTCGACACGACAGTGCACCTCGCCGAGCGCATTGAACACCCGGACCGGGTCGTCGTCTTGGAGCGCCCTCGCGTGCGCGTCGTCGGGATGCATGACGAGCGAGGCGGGCGTCGACACCAGTTCGCCGAGCGACGAACTGATGGTTCGGTCGCTCGAAGGCGAGATCAGGGCCAGCGGAAAATCCGTTGTCGCCGGATCCGGCTGATACGCATACAGCCCCGACGGGGCTTCGACATCCAGCGATTCTGGACACAGGTGCACGCGCCGATCGGGTGTGCCCGGGAATACGTCCACGAACTGCACCGGCGTGAGGCCGCACTCGGGCGCCGGCGCCGTTTCGGCACGCAGCGCGTCGGAGACGGTCGGGGGCAGTCCGGACATCACCGCCAGCAGCATGTCGAGTTCGTCAGCCGGGTCGTCGTCCCGCAGGAGGCCCAGCCGCTCGGCGATTGCGCTGAACACCTGCACGTTCGGACGTGCCTGACCGACGGCGTCGATGGCCGGCTGGACGAGTTGCAGGCTGATCGGCCCGTACGCGCGGGCGAAGTCGTAATGCTCGAGGAAGGTGGTGGCCGGCAGCAGGACGTCGGCGTAGCGCGCGGTATCGGTCATCACCTGGTCGAACACCACGGTGGTCAGGTCTTCACGTTCCAGCCCCTTGATCACGCGCTGCTGATCCGGCATGGTGGCGGCGGGATTGCAGTTGTAGACGAACAGCACCTTGACCGGCGGCGACACGGGCTCCGTCAGCATGCGCCCGAGATGGTTCATGTTCACGAGCCGGGTGTCCGGTTCCGGTTCGCCAATCCACGACTTCTCGATCTTCCAGGACGCCGAATTGCTCAGCGAATACCCTCCGCCGCGGACGCCGAACTTGCCGGCGACCGCCGGCAAGGCCAGGATCGCGGCAATCGCGCTGCCGCCGTTCCTGTTGCGCTCCGGCCCCCAGCCGCAGCGGATGACCGCGGGGCTCGTGTCCGCATACATCGAGGCAAACTGTTCGAGCGCATCCGCAGACACCCCGGCGACGTCGGCCGCGCGGGAGACGGTCCAGGCGGCAGCACGATCCCGCAACGGCTCCCAGCCGGTCGAATGCGCCTCGAGAAATGCCCGGTCGGCCCGGCCGTTCTCGAACAGGAAGCGATGCAGCGCCAGCGCCACCGGGAGGTCGGTGCCGGGGCGAAGGGGAATGTGCAGGTCAGCCGTGCGCGCGAGGGGGGTGTACCGGGGATCGACGACCACCACCCGCGCGCCGGCCTTCTGGGCGTCACGCATGAACGGGATGAGGTGAATGCCGGAGGCCGACGGATTGAATCCCCAGATCACGATGAGTTTCGCGTGGACGTAGTCCTGGTAGGTGACCGACGGCATCTTGCCGTACAGGCCCTGCGCGGCCGCTCCGGCGGCCGAGGCGCAGACCGTGCGCGCGAGACGTGAGGCCCCGAACCGGCGAAAGAGCCGCGCATCGGCGGAGTCCTGCGTCAGGAATCCGTTCGAACCTCCGTAGCAGAAGGGCAGGACGGATTCGTGTCCGAACGCCTCGCCCGCGGCGCGCATGGCGCCGGCCACGCGATCGAGCGCTTCGTCCCAGTCGACCCACCGGAATTGCCCTGAGCCCTTCGGACCCACTCTCACACCCGGCCGGATCACCCGGTCCTGACCGTACATCCGCTGATCGAACTTCCGCACTTTCGCGCAGATGTAGCCGCGCGTGACCGGATTGCGGTCGCCGCCGTCGAGGGCGACGACCCGGCCGTCCCGGACGGTGACGACAAGGCTGCACGAGTCCGGGCAGTCGAGGGGACAGGCGGTGTGGACGTGGTGTTCGGGCTTGGGGCTCACTTCGTCATCCTCGTGCGCACCGCCTGGCCGCCCTGGAGATCACGCAGGGCCTGGAAGGGCCCGACGACGACCGGCGTGCCTTCGTTGATTCCGGAGACCTCGATATCGAGACCGCCGATGAGTCCGGTCGTCACGGGCTGGAACCGGGCGACGCGGCCGTCGAGGACGAAGACGCCGGGCTGGTCCTGGCCCGAAGCGCCCGGCCGGACGACGACGGCCTGGAGGGGAAGAGCCAGCACGCCCTGTCGTTCGGCGGTGAGAATCTCGGTGTCGCAGGTCAGTCCGGGGCGCAGCGCGGGATCCGGGCGATCAAGGCGGACCTTCACCTTGAACTCACGGGCGGCCGCTCCCGTACCGGTGACCGGCAGTGCGCTGGCGCCGACCTCGACCACGCGCCCGGGAAAGACGACGCCCGGCATGGCTTCGAGGGTGACCGTGGCGGCCTGCCCGACGCTGACGCGCAGCACGTCGGCTTCGGCGACCTTGACCTCGGCGTCGATCGCGCCGAGATCGGACACGGTCATCAACGTGGTGCCCGGCTGATTCTGGATGCCGATGACGACCATCTCGCCCTGCTGCACGGGCAGGCGGGTCACCACGCCGTCGATGGGGGACACGATGTCGGTCTTGGCGAGGACGTCTCGCGCGCGCGTGGAGTCGGCCTGAGCTTCCGCCTGGCGCCGGGTGGCCGATTCGTAGCCCTGCGTCAGTCGGCGCACGGCCGCCTGAGCGGCGCTCACCTGGGCGTCGGCGGCGTCGGCGTTGGCCTTGGCCTTGTCCAGATCGGCGATCGGCACGAGTCCATCGCGCCGCAAATCCTGGCTGCGTCGGAGGTTCTGCCGGGCTTCGTCCGCGCGAGCCTGTGCCGCATCGAGATCCGCCCTGGCTGCCGCGAGCAGTTCGCCGGCCGCCCGAACATCGGCCGCGGAGGCGGCGGCCCGCGCGTTGGCGGCGGACGCACCCGCCGAAGCCTGGACCGCGTCGATCCGGGCCAGCACCTGGCCGGCGCTGACCTTGTCGCCTTCCTTCACTCGCAACTCGATCAGGCGCCCCATCGCGCTCGCCCCGATGTCGGCGTAGCGCTGGGCCACGATCTGACCCGACGCGGTCACGACCGAACGGAACGTCGCCCGGCGCGAAACCGTGCCCGCATCCACCTCGACGCCACCGGCGTCCCGGCGCAAGAAGAGCGCGGCGGCCGCGACCACGATCAGGGTGCCCACTATCCACAGCGACGTGCGACTAGAGAGTGCCATACGGGATCCTCTGAGTTTACCATGCGCCTCCGGCGCACTCCGTCAGACGCCGTGAGCCCACCGCCGGGATCCGGCAGCGGCGACCGGACGTCGAAGGAAAGGCCGGTATACTTGATGACACCCATGGCACTGGTTCGTGAACTCCGCGAAGCCGTCAGCCAGGCCGCCGCGTCGGCGTGGGGCAACCCCTTGCGCGCCGGCCTGGGCGCCCTGGCGATTGCGGTTGCCGTGGCGACCATCGTCGTGGTCGTGACGGCCATCGACGGCGTGGGCCGGTACGCACGAACGGTCGGTGCGCGCGCGTTCGGCAGCGACACGTTTCTCGTCGCGCAGATCGCGTCGTCCGGGCAGATCAGCCGTCGGGAACTCGCGGAAAAGCAGCAGCGGAACCCCGCGATCCAGCGGTCCGACCTGAGGTACCTGGAGCGGCAGGCGGGGACCGGCGTCGTTCTGGCGACGACCGTGCAGCGGGTCGCGGACGTGACGGCCGGCAGCCGGACGTTCGAGAACGCGGCGGTGACCGGGACGACGGCCACCCTGGCCGACCTGCGCGACCTCGGGATCCGCGAGGGCCGTTTCCTGACCCGCGAAGAAGAACTCCGGGGGGCGCAGGTGGCGGTGATCGGTGCCGACATCGCCGACGAACTCTTCCCGGCGCAGGACCCGCTGAGCGCATCGCTGCGACTGGCCGGCCGCCGGTTCGAGGTCGTCGGCGTCCAGGCCCGGCTGGGCTCGTCCGGCGGCACGTCCCTGGACCGGTCCGTCTACATACCGGTGACGAGTTTCGAGCGCGTCTTCGGCCCGCCGCCGTCCCTGAGCGTGTTCGCACGGCCTCGCGGAGATGACGATACGCTTGCGGCCGAAGGCCGGGTGCGGGCGGCGATGCGAGCCCGGCGGCAGCTCCAGCCGGGCACGGAGGACAACTTCGACGTCCTGCTGCCCGAGGCGGCCAGGGGATTCGTCGAGAATCTCGCCCGGCGCATCGGCGCAGCCGCCGGGCCGATCTCGGCCATGGCCCTGCTGGCCGCGATTGTCGTGGTCACCAACACGATGCTGGTGTCCGTGACCCAGAAGACCAGAGAGATTGGCGTACGCCGCGCGCTGGGCGCGTCGCGCACCCAGATCATGCGCGAAGTGGTGGCGGAGTCGATGCTGGTGTCGCTCGTGGGCGGCGCCGCGGGCACGGTGCTGATGGCGGCCATCGTGTCCGTCCTGGCCTCGGCGCTCGGTCTCGATATCGTGGTTCACCGGTCCACCGTGGTCTGGGCGCTCGTGGCAGCCGGTCTGAGCGGCCTGGTCGCGGGGTACTACCCCGCGAGGCGCGCCACTCGAATCGACGTGATTGCGGCCGTGCGCGCCGAGTGAGCCGTCCCATGGGTGTCCCGTCTCCTGCCCGTTCTTCCGCGCCGATCCCCTGGCGGTTGCGCCTGCGGCGCCTGTCGCTCGAGGGCGCCGAGGCGTGGTCGCTCGCGGTCGATGCCGTCCGTTCGCAGCCCTTGCGATCGTCGCTGGCCGTCGCCGGTGTCGTGATCGGCATCGTTACCGTGGTCCTGGTGGCGACGGTCCTCGTCGGCGTGCGGACCGGGATTGCCGACCTGTTCCGCGAGTTGGGTACCGAGAACGTCTTCGCGTTTCACCGCGACGGCGACCCCTACAACCCGAGTTCTGACAAGGATGCCCAGAACAAGCCGCTCGACCCGGCGTTCGCAGCCTACCTGGCGAAGCAAGGCACCGCGATCGCCGACGCCGCCGCCCAGATCATCGTGCCGCCGCTGATCGAGGGCCGGCCCATCGTGGCACGGGCGGGCTCGAACGAATCGGACACCGTACTGCTGGAAGGGGCCTCGCCGCAGTTCTTCGGGATCGCGGGGATGGAGTTCCGCGATGGGCGGCCGTTCACCGAGATCGAGAATCGGAGCGCGGCGCGGGTCGTGGTCCTGGGCGCCAACGTCGCACGCGCGTTGTTCGGGGCCTCGAGTTCGATTGGCAAGGCGATCACGCTCGCCGGCGATTCGTACGTCGTGGTGGGGGAGGCCGCGGCGCGCAAGGGGGGCTTCTTCGGAGAGAACCGCCAGGACAACGTCATCACGATTCCCGAGGGGACCGTGGCGCGGCGGTTTCCCGATGCCCGCCAGACCGTGCTCTACGTCCGGTCGAAACCCGGCCAGTTGCGGGAGGCCCGCACGGAAACCGAGTTCCTGCTGAGGCGGCTCAGGCAACTCCCGCCGGGTGTCGAGAACGACTTCAACACGTCGACGGCGGAACAGATCATCGGTCAGTTCGACCAGATCAGCGCGCGGATCGGGCTGGCGACCTTCGCGCTGGCCGTTGTCAGCCTGATCATCGGCGGCATCGGGATCGCGAACGTGATGGTGATCGGCGTCACGGAACGCACGCGGGAGATTGGAGTGCGGCTGGCCATCGGTGCCAAACGGCGCGACGTGCTCTCGCAGTTCCTGATCGAATCGGCGTTGCTGTCGCTGCTGGGCGGGGCCGTTGGCGTCGGTGTGTCGTGGGCGCTGGGATTCCTGCTGAGCCTGGCGGCCCCGGCGTTCCCGTCCGTGCCGCCCCTCTGGGCGGTGGTGGGCGGCCTGACGTCAGCCGTGATCACCGGCATCGTGGCGGGATACCTGCCGGCGAGGCGGGCAGCCAACCTGGATCCCGTGGAATCGCTCCGCTACGAATGAACACGGGGCAGGCGGCCCCGCGCGCCCGACTACAACTGCTGCATCCGGCCGGTCTTGCGGTCCCAGTACTCCACCCGGGTCAGGTCGATCCTGATGAGCGAGAGTTCAGGATCGGCGGGCCCGCCGGGGAACCAGGCCTGGTAGGTCGGCAGCCACATCTGCGCGGCATGCGGATCGTCGCGGACGATGGTGGCCCTGCCCGACACGGACACGAAGCGATCTTCCGGTGCCGAGACGTAGGTGACGTTGACCTGTGCCTCGGCCTGGACTTCCTGCGCGACGGCCGACGTGGTGCGCGTGAAGAACCACAGGCACCCGTCGAACGCGCTGGCGCTCGCGACCATCGGACGGCTCCTCAACGCGCCATCGGAGGTACGCGTGGTGAACATGGCGAACGGGATATCGTCGATGAGACTCCGGAACGGCTGAACATCAACCCGAAGCGGCTCCTGCATACCATCCTCCCGAACCGAAACCAGTGGCCGAGCCCCGCCGGCGGCGGGACGACGGATCAGTTGACCTTGTACAACGAATTCAGCGACCAGACCCCGTCGTGGCGCAGGCGGAAGAGCGCCATCGACGTGTGGAGCGCCGCCGGCTGTTTCGACGGCTTCGCTCCGGCCGGTGCGACGTCCCGCCAGGTGAACTCGACCTCGGTCGAGTTGCTGCCGATGCGGCGGATCGCAACGATCTCCACCAGTTCACGGCCGATCACGGAACCTTCCCGGATGGTGAACGTGGGCGACGAACGAAGTCCGGCTTCGGCTTCCGTCACCGACAGTTCGTCCCCGCCGGCACAGGCGAACGACCAGGCGAGAACGGCGAGCACGACTGCCAGGCGACTCGGGACTCGGCGCGTCATGGGTGCCGCTGATCTTATCCGACCGCCTCGCCGCGTGCCAGTGCCTGCCTCGTCCGCTCCAGCGCCGCACCGACGATCCGGTTGGGGAGGATGAGACTCCCGAACGCCGAGGCCACCGCGACGGCGATGCCCAGGTACCCGCCGTCCCGGCGCCCGCCCGCCGCGGCCAGTGCGAAGGGCAGCAGCGCGCACAACGCGCCCGCCAGACCGGCGGCCATGCCCGCCGCGCCCGCGCCGGCGAC
>CAZJRM010000057.1:0-24687 GCA_964547975.1 uncultured Vicinamibacterales bacterium
CCGCTTCCGGGTAGTGTGTCGCGAGGCAGTTCGGGCAGATCCCGTGGCTGAACTGGGCCTCAGAGCGCGATGAGATGTAGGCTTCGATCTGTTCCCAGTAGCCCGCGTCGTTGCGGATCTGTTTGCAGTGCATGCAGATCGGCAGCATACCGCTCAGGGCCGTGACCTCGGCCAGCGCCGCCTTGTAGTCGGTGATGTCGCGCGCCACGCTGATGAGGTGCGGCGCGCCATCCAGTTGAAGGCGCTTCGCGGACACGATCGCGGTGATGCACCGGCCGCTCTTCGTAGAGAGCAGCACCTCGCGGTTGCTGCAGTATCCGAGCGTCATGATGTCCTGGACAATCGCCTCCCGATCCCGGACGTGCGCCCAGAGTCCGATGTCCACCGTCGTGCGCCCGATCGCGTCACTGCGGCGATGCCCGAGCAGTTCCGTGAAGGCGTCGTTCACGCTCAGGATGCGACCGTCCGGCAGCGTCGAGATCATGGCCGGATCGGGGCCGGTGTCGAAGATGAGCTCGAGCTGGGTTCGCGCGTCCTGCGTCTCACCTTGCAGCCGCTGGTTGACCATCAGGATGAACCCGAACGTCCAGAGCAGCCCGACCACGATGCCGTCGAGATACGGAACCGCGTTGAACCACGTCGGATCGAACACGTCGCCCATCGGGGTGCCGACCGCGATGGCTGCGCCACGATGCGCGAAGACGAGCCCGTGCAGGCCGAACACGATGGCGTTGCCCCTGACCGCGTCAGCCGCGTGGGGAACATCCGAGTGCCACAAGGACCACGATGTCGCCCACGCGAAGCCGGCGAGCATCCCGCAGAACACCACCGTGCGGACCGCCATGGCATCGCGCACGACGAGGAAGTACGCCAGCACCGCGATGTACGCGGCGAACAGGACACCGATCAGCCGGAATCTGACGGTCCGACCCAGGAATCGCTGGACACCCACGTAGACGAAGATGACGCTCAGGACGATGGCCGCATTCTGCAGAAAGACGGCCGGCAGGTGGACAGCCTCGATCTGCCGCAGCAGCAGGAAGACGAAGCCCGCCGCCGCCGTCGTGCTCCAGAGCAGCCACCAGCCGACGCCGGGATAGTGGCGCTCCTGGCGGTACTGATGAAGGAACACGCCGACCTGGATGACATGTGTCAGGCCCAGGACGGCGATCAGCGTTCGGACGTCCATCGGAAGAACCCGGTGCCATCATCCCACGGACCGGCGCGCCGCGCCAGCGTGACCGACGGGCCATCCGCGGCCTGTCGTGGGGCAGGGCTTTTTCAGCCCTGCCTTCTTCCTAGAACATCACCACCTCGACCATCTCGCCTTTCTCGACGACGTCGATCTGGGCGGGGATCTCGATGTAGCCGTCGGCCTGGGCCATCGACGTGATGTCGCCCGACGCCTTGAACGCGGGCATGGCTGTGCCGTTGACGATGCGCACCGTGTAGAACTGGTGGCGGCCGGTCGTCGAGACGACGCGCTGGCCGAGGGGGACGAGCGAGGTCTTCGGCGCGGCCTCCGGCAGTCGCGCCATGCGGCGCAGTGGCGCGACGAGCAGCATGTACGCGTTCGACAGGCAGGATGTCGGGTACCCGGGCATGCCGAAGATCGGCGTGCCCGTGATCGTGCCGAAGAGCGTCGGCTTGCCGGGCTTGACCGCGATGCCGTGGAACAGGACGTCGCCCATGTGTTCGACGGCGTCGAGGATGAGGTCGCGTTCGCCGACCGAACTGCCGCCGGAGAACACGATGAGGTCGTACTCGAGGCACGCGGTGAGGGCGGCTTCGAGGTCGTCGAGCGTGTCTGGCGCCGTTGGCAGCGGCACGGGCACGCCGCCGTGTTCGCGGATGATGCTGCCGAGCGTGAACCTGTTGATGTCGTAGATCTGCCCGGGCCTGAGCGGCTGACCGGGATCGACGATCTCGTTGCCCGTCGAAAGAATCGCGACGCGGGGTTTCGCGAATACTTCCACCTCGACGAAGCCGAGGGCCGCGAGGGCGCCGAGGCGGCTGGGATTGAGCACCGTGTGCGACTCGAAGACCTGCTGACCGGTGCGGATGTCGGCGCCCTGTTTCGCCACGTTCTGCCCGGGGTAGACCGGCGCGAAGATGCGGACGGGACCGTGCGACGCGCTGTCGGTTTCTTCGACCATCACGACGGCATCGCTGCCGTCGGGCACGGGCGCGCCGGTCGCGATCTCGGTGCACTGCTGCGGTCCGACGGTCTTCGTCGGCACCTGCCCCGTGTAGACGGTTTCGACGGACGTGAGCACGCGCGGTTCGTGCGTGGACGCGCCGAAGGTGTCGGCCGCGCGAACCGCGTAGCCATCCATGGCCGCGCGCGAGAACGGCGGGACATCGGCCTGCGCGACGACGGGGCCCGCGAGCACGCGCCCGTCGGCGTCTTCGAGGCGCACCCGCTCGACGTGCTCGACCACGCGCACGGTCTGCTCAATCAACGCGCGAGCATCGTCCAGCGAAATCGTCTCGCGGATGGGGCGCATGCGGCTCATGGTGATCCTCGCTGGGACATGGGGCCTGGGGCATGGGATCGTCCCCTCTTCCCCATCGCCTGTTCCCCTATCCCTATCTCGATGCTTCCCTCACCAGATGTCCCAGCTCCGGCAGGATGAGCTTCGTCATGGCGAGGCGGACGGCGCCTTCCGAACCGGGCAGGCTGAGGATGACCTTGTCCTTCACGAGCCCGCCGACGGCGCGCGACAACATCGCGGCTGAGCCGATGTCCTGGAAGCTGAGCATGCGGAAGAGTTCACCGAAGCCGTCGAGCTTCTTGTCGAGCAGGCCCGAGATGGCTTCGTAGGTCGTGTCGCGCGAGGTGACGCCGGTGCCGCCCGTCGTGATGACCACCTGCACGTCCGCCTTGGCGAGCTGCTCCTGGATGGCGGCGCGGACCTGGTCGGGTTCGTCGCGCACGATCTTCCGGCCGGTGACCTGGTGACCCTCGGCCCAGAGCAGGTCGCAGATGGTGCGTCCGCTGCTGTCGGTCGCCTCGGTGCGCGTGTCGCTGATCGTCAGGATGTAGCAGTGGGCGACGGCCGGCGAGAGGGCTTTGTGCTCGGTGTGGCTCATGGGGAGATCATAACTGGGGATCGGGGGTTGGGGGTTGGGGATTGGGGAGTCCCCCGTACAAAGAACGAGGGTCGCCACCGGGCGACCCTCGATGTCGAATTGGCGGTGAGGACTAGCTGCGGCGCTTCTTCCACGCGCGTGCCGCACCCACCAGGCCGGTTCCCAGCAGGAACAGCGATCCCGGCTCCGGAACGGGTTCACTGCCGGAAATGCCGAACTCGCCGATGGCGAACGTATCGCGAGCGATGATGTCGATGCTCGCGAGGGGGCCGTACAGCCCGAAGCCGTTCGCGCCAGACGAGCCGTTGATGTCCTTCTCAACGAACGTGCCGTCGCTCGCCGTGACCTTGAAGTAGTAGCTCTGGAAGTTGTTCGGCTCGGCGTAGAAGTAGAACGCCGCGGTGCCGGCCGGCAGCGTGACCGTCAACGTCGAGAGCGCCGGGAAGTAGTAGACGTCGCCGGTGTAGCCATGGCTCCACGTCGCCCATCCAGAGCCGATCTTCCGGTGGCTCAACGCGCTGGAGAAGGTGACGTCGCCACCAAGGGGCGATGCGACTGAGGTGACGTCAGCGAACAACGCGGAGGGATCCGCGCCGAACGGCGTCATCGTGTATCCGCCGACGGTCGCCGGAGGCGCCGCCGTGCCCAGGTCAACGATGGTGATGGGCGCAGCCTGTGCGGCCGACGCGAGCAAGAGCACACACGCGAGTACCGAGAACATTCTTCTCATCGACACTTCCCCCATAGGGCGCCTCGCTGTCGACACCGACAAGTTCGTGTCGTGGAAGACGCACTGAACAGATGCCCGTGATTTAGCACAATGCGTACCGCATGCATCGGTTATCAGAATTCCTGCTCAACTCATTGAACGGCAGGGTGTTGAGAATCAAGCCCCGTCGGGAAGCCTTGTGGCGGAGCTTCAATTGTCGCCTTCCTGTTGGTGAATAGTCAGCCCCCGAGGCGACTTGTGAGAGCTTCGTCCGGCCCAGGCTCGAAACCTCGCGCGGTTCGAGCCCCTCCTTGTTTACGCCGAGGAACTTCTTGCTGCGTGAGGCGTCAGTGTTCGTGATAGTATTGGAAGTTCAGGCGGCATGAATATCGCCGTCGGTACTGCCCGAAACGCGCCCTTAGCTCAGCTGGATAGAGCGTCTGGCTACGAACCAGGAGGTCGCAGGTTCGAGTCCTGCAGGGCGCGCCACTCCTCACATCGTTCGTCGTGCCGTGCCCTGCCGTCCTCAGGTCGGATCGCGATCGGCCTTCGGCCTCGGCTCCGCCGAACGAGTCCTCAGATTACAGTTCGAGCAATCCCAGCCGCCGCAGAACCTCCCGGAAGCGCGGATGGCCGTGCAGGTGGTCGAAGCACGGCATGAATCTCAACCACGGCAGCATGGCGTCGCGCTCCTCCACCGCGTGCTCCAGCGCGTCCAGCGTTCCTTCGTCGTCTCCGGCGGCGAGTCGAAGAATGGCGACGGCCGAGCCCGCCGGCTGACACCGCTCCGCGGTCTCCCGTGCTCTGACCGACCGCCCCGCCCGTGCGTGCGCGAGCGCGATACCCTCCAACGACCAGGGCATCCCCCGTGTTTCCTCGAAGGCCGCGTCGAGGGCCGCGACCGCTTCGTCGTACTGCCCGGTCTCGATGAACGCCCAGCCGAGGTAGAACAAGGCCATCCCATTCCGCGGACTGCGCCCGAGCACCTGTTCCAGTTCGGCGATGGCCAGCGGTAGCCGGTGCGCCAGGTAGCACGTGAACCCCAGGTTGGCGCTGCACACCGGTGAGAGCGGGTCGAGCCGCTGCGCGCGCCGCATCTCCGCAATGGCTTCATCCATCCGGCCCACGATGCTCAGGTAGTGACCGTACCAGAGCCGGATGAGCGCATTGCCGGGATTGAGGTCGAGCGCCGCGAGGAATCCGCGTTCGGCGAGATCCCACTCCCAGTCCCAGAAGAGGCGGATGAGCGCGCGCGACGCGTGGGCTTCGGCCAGGTGCGGGTCCAGCTCGAGAGCGGTGTTCGCGAGAGTGGCGGCCTTGGGGAAGACGGCGCGGGCGGGCGCCATCGCCCAAATCCCGAGCGTGGACAGCGAGTCCGCCAACCCCGCGTACGCGAGCGCGAACCCCGGATCCTTCGCCAGGGCCTGGCCGAAACACTCCATCGCCCGCTCGAGATAACCACCGTGACGTTGGTGCCAGAAGACGCGTCCCTTGAGATACAGCACGTGGGCGTCCACGCTGGCCGTCGGCGGCTTCACGAGGGGGACACGATCGCCCCGGCCGAACGCTCCGGGCAGGCTCGCGAGGATCGCGCGGGAGATCTCGTCCTGGAGCGCGAAGAGGTCGCCCAGCGCCCGGTCGTACTGATCGCACCAGACGTGATACCCGTGGGCCGCGTCGATCAGTTGCGCAGACAGGCGCACGCGGTCGCCGGTCCTCCGGATGCTGCCCTCAAGGATGAACCTGACGTTGAGCTGCCGGCCAATCTCCCGCGCGTCGATGTCCCGTCCCTTGAACGAGAACGACGAGCTGTGAGCGACGACCAGCAGTCCCCCGATCTTCGTCAGCGCATTGATCAGCTCTTCGGCAATCCCGTCGCAGAGGCACTCGTTCTCCGCGTCGCCGCTCAGGTTCGCGAACGGCAGAACGACGATGGCCGATGCCGAGGGCGCGCCGAGAGCGTCGTCGGCGTTCGCGCCGGTCGTGGTGATCTCCGCGACGAAGCGGTAGCCGCAGCGCGATACCGTCTTCACGAAGCGCGGCTCGCGCGCCGTGTCTCCCAGCGCCTGCCGGACTTCGGTGACGCAGTGTGTCAGCACCGCCTCGCTGACCGACGTGTCGGGCCAGACGGCATCGAGCAGTTCATCGCGTGAGACCACGCGGTCGTGGCGTTCGACCAGGCAGCGCAGCGTGTCGAAGGCCTTCGGCCTGAGCACGACCTCGCGGCCGCCCGCCAGGAGCCGGTGCTCGGCCGGCTGGAACGTGAAGTCTCCGAAGTGGTACTCGCGCGAGAGTGAAGGCATGCGGCCTCCCGGGGTCGGAGATTCGGGGGGCGTGAAGTTGCAGGATTATCGCGCCTTTCTGTCAGGTATGTCACGGCCGGGCGCGGTAGGTTGCAGCCAGCAACGCTCCCGCGCAGGGAGCCCAACCAGGAGGCCCGCATGCTTCGACACCTCATCATCCTCGGTGCCACCGCCGCGGCGTTCGTCGGTTGCCAGCAGGCGGCGTCGCTCTCGTCTCCCGAGCCACTCACCGCGCCGTCTTCGTTGGAGGCGGCATCGCCCGAGCGCCCGTGGAAGGCCACTCTGAGCTTTGCCGCGGCACGCATCGAATGGGCCGGCCTCCCGGGCACGGACAAGAGCCTGTTCGGCGGCCGTTGCTCGGCGCCGTCCGACTACATCATCCACGCGACGTTCGAGGGCACGGCCACCCACGTCGGCTCGTTCACCGGGACCGGCGCCCACTGCACCCAGATCACGTGGACGCCCGCCGGTCCCGGCGCCGTCACCTACGCGGATGGTCGCGGAACCCTGATCGCCGCGAACGGCGACCGTCTCGAGCTCCGATGGGATCACGGGACGACCGGCGTCAACGCCAAGACCGGAGAACTCGAGTTCACCGATCAGTTCAGGTTCGCTGGCGGGACCGGGCGGTTCGCCACGGCCACGGGCGGTGGACAAGAAGGCGGGACGATCAAGGACTTCTCCGCCGTGCTGGCGGGCGCGCCCGTCCCGATGTGGATGACGGGGACGATCGCGTACTGAAGGCGCGGTCGGGCGACTCATGCCCCCACCCGGCATCGCTGAGGCACGGTCATCGACGGGCTGGAGTTCGAGGCAAGGAGCCCGCCGTGTCGCAGGGGTCGCGTTCCTACGTTGCCCGATCCCGCGGCGCGTCGATCGTATCGAGCAGCCGTTGCGCGAAGTCCACGGATGACGCGAGCGGCTGTGTCGCGCGATGCACCTCGAGCGCCCACCTGGCTTCGTCCACCTGGCGCACGAGTGCCCGCGCTTCCTGGAACGACGTCGCACGTCTCGCGAACTGCAACGGCCGTGCGTCCCCTCCGCCGGCCGTCGCGTCCGACCTCACCCGCCGGTGGCACTGGCACGGCGCGTCGTCCGACACCAGGCCGCAGTGCGCCTTCGTGAAGGCGATGACGGCCTCGCGGGCGTGCTGCAGGCGTTTGCGGAAGAGCGCCGGCGAGACGTCGAGCACGTCCGCCGCCTCCGGCCCCGACAGCTCCATGATCTCGCCCAGCACGTAAGCGGCACGATGCGGCCGATCGAGGCACTGGAGCATGGCCAGCGAACACCCGACCTTCACTTCTTCGATGAGCAGCGACTGCTTCGTGCCGGACACGCTTTGCGGGCTGCAGCCCGCTCTCGAGATCGTCGGCGAATCGCTCGAAGCTGAGATGCAGCCGCTCGACGGCGCTCTTCTTCACGTCCAGGATGTAGTTGACCGCCAGCCGATACGCCCACGTTTTCAGCCGGCTCCTGAAGCCGAACTGCGACAGGTGCGTGACGATGCGGATCAGGATCTCCTGGGTCGCGTCCTCCGCGTCTTCACGGTTCCACAACATCCGCAACGCCAGTCCGTAGATGTCCTCGCCGGCACCGGAACCGGCGCGCGGCTCGAGTACCGTGACATCGATCCGTCGTTTCTGACCCTCGAGCGAACCGCGGTCTCGGATCAACCGGTCGTCATGGAGCGAGACCAGACGAAGCGGCACAACCTGCACCTGGTGGCCGGCTCGGAGGCCGCGAGGATTGGCGCGGGGCTGTTCACGAAGCAACGCGGCACAGCTACCGGCACACCTGCGCCATCCAGGCGAAGAGTTCGTCCAGGTCGTAGTCGCCCGAATGGCCGACGCCCCACGGCAGGGCGAAGTCGACGTCCTTGCCGGCGTTCTGCAGCGACGTGGCCAGGATGATCGGGATCGCCAGTGACGTGTCGCGGTCGATCGCCCCGTGGCGGATCCGCCAGTGTCTCGCCGTCGTGGCGCCCTCCGCGCCGATGTAGGCCATCGCGTTCATCTGGCGCACCTGCGCCGCCTCGGCAAGCGTGGCGGCGGCGGTGGAGTGCTCCTGCCCGAACGCCGTGAAGTGCCGCCCTTTCGTCGTCTCGTTGCCAAAGAGATCGTTCTCCGGTGACGCGAGGTCGAGGCTGTCGAATGCCGGCGTCACCTTCATCCGCGTGGCGAACCTGGCGTAGCCTGCGAAGTCCGCGGCCGTGACCTTGCCGCCAACGACTGTCAGCCACGTGGCCGCCGAGAGGTCCTTGCCCGCGTCGAGCGCGCGTTGCGCCGAGGTGATCAAGTAGCTCTTCACGTGCTCCTTGAACGGCCCGTCACCCGCGGCATCGAGCGTCAGCCCCGTGCCGTCGGCCCTCTTCAGGCGAAGGCCGTTCACGTACGCCGGAAACTGCGCCTTCAGCTGCGCGGACAGCGCGATCTGCTTGTCGGTCATGGTGCTCGGCGCCGGCGGTGTCTGCGGAGCCTGCGGGGAAGGCGGCGCGTCAGGCGCAGCACCCGGCGGCACGCCGCGACCACCTGCCGGCGGACGCCCCGCGAACCGCACGTATTCGTTCACGCCATTGAACTGCCACTCGTAGGCCGCATCAGCATGTTCGAGGTTCGTGATGGGGCAGTAGGCCGACGTGGCGAAGATGTCGTCGCGCGCCTCGGCCGCGCCGAGCGCCTTCAATGCCCCCTCGAAGTCCGGGTGGTTCCCGCTCGCGCCGAGCAGGGCCGACACCGCGCCGCCAGCGCTCGTCCCGTTCGAGACGATCTTCTCTGCGTCACCCGGCATCCGCGCGTCATTGAACCGCAGATACCTCACCGCCGCCTTCAGATCGACGATGACAGCGGGTGCCTTGCCGGTGTAGCGTCCAGCCGGATCCTGGTTCGTGCGGCCGCGAACGCCTGGCGACGCCACGACGAATCCCTTCGACAGCGCCACGAGCGCGGCGTTGGGGCCGCCATTTCTGCCTGTGCCTGGACTGCCAGGCTGCGCGGGCATATAGCCGCCGACATTGTTCGGCAGGAAGATCGGCGCGGTCTTCGCGTCGTAACCGCCCACGGTCCCGCCCTCGAAATAGGCTGCCGGCACGTAGACGTTCATGCGCTGGTACGTCGCATCCACCGACTGGCGCACGTAGGCGATGCCCTCGTACGCGCGGTACTCGATGGTGCGGCCGTCCACGGTGGCCGACTTCAGCGTGAAGCGGCTGGCGTCGAAGACCAGGGGATCGGTCGAGGCCTGTTGGTGTCCGGACGCGGGCCACCCGGACAGGAGCACCACGAAGACGACAGCTGCAAGGCGACGCATGGGACCTCCGATCGGCACATCATGGCACGAGCCCGACCTCGTGACCCGAAATGGTGGAGAATGGCGGCATGCGATGGCGTGCCGGCCTGGCGATCCCGTGCCTGGTCCTCGTGGCGGCCGCGTGGCCGTTTGCAGGTCACGGCCAGGGGCCCGCGCCCGGTCAGGTCGCCGAGAACGTGGCGTGCCGGAACGACGCCGGCCAGCGCTACGCCGTCTACCTTCCGTCCGGTTACTCGCGGAATCGTGAGTGGCCGATCATCTACGCGTTCGACGCCAGGGCCAGGGGCCTGTTGCCGGTGCGGCGGTTGCAGGATGCCGCCGAACGTTACGGCTACATCGTCGTGGGCTCGAACAACTCGCGCAACGGCCCGATTGCCCTCGCCGACGATGCCCTGCGCGCGATGCTGGCGGACACGGCGTCACGGTTCGCGATCGATTCACGGCGCCTCTACCTCGCGGGTTTCTCCGGCGGCGCCCGCGTCGCCGTGATCGCCGCGCTGGCACTGGGCGAACGTGCCGCGGGCGTCATCGGGGCCGCGGCGGGGTTTCCCCCCGGAGTCGAGCCGACGGCGTCGATGTCGTTCGCCTACTACGGGACCGCCGGGACCGACGACTTCAACTTCCCGGAGATGAAGACGCTCGGCGAGAAGCTCGACGCGCTCAGGCTGCCGCATCGGATCGAGATCTTCGACGGCGATCACGACTGGCCTCCGGCGGACGTGTGCGTGCGGGCCATCGAGTGGATGGAGACCGAGGCCATGCGCTCCGGCCGGCGCCCGAAAGACGAAGCCCTCGTCGACCGGATTGCCGCGCGGGCCGCGTCCAGGGCGAAGGCCGATGAAGAGGAGGGCCGGGCGTACGACGCGTGGTCCGCGTACTCGACTCTTGCGGCGACCCTCGCCGGCATCCGGGACGTCACGCCCTACGATGTGCAGGCCAGACGGCTGGCCGCCTTGCCGGAGGTGCAGCGCGCGCTGCGCGAACAATCGGAGTCCATCTCCCTTCAGCGGGCCGGCCACGCGCGGCTCACGCAGTTGGCGTTGATGGTACTGGCGGGCGAGGATCGCCTGGCCGCGACCGCGGGGTTCCTCCAGGCGTTCGACACGATGCGGCAACAGGCGAAGCGGCCCGGGAACGATGCGGCCCGGATGGCCGCGCGCCGCGTGCTGGTCTCCGCGTGGGCCGACCTCAGCGAAACCGTGGCGGCCGACATGCAGGCCGGCCGGTTCGCGCGGGCCGAGGCGGCGCTCGACCTCATGGGGCGCATGCGGCCCGAGAGTGCCTGGGTGGACTACACGCTCGCGCGTGCCCTCGCGAGGGCGGGCCACAAGACCGCCGCGATCCGGGCGCTTCGGAGCGCCGTCGCGAAGGGACTCACCGACGCGGCGGCGGCCATCGAGAACGAAGCCGACTTCGCGTCGTTACGAAGCGAGGAGCCGTTCCGGGAGCTCCTGCGCGGCCTGAATTCCCGGAAGCGGTGAGTGCCGATGCGTCCTGCTGCCATTGCTCTCGTCCTGCTGACGATTGCCGCGGCTGCCTCCGCGCAGGCCGTTCCACCTCCGAACTTCATCGTCATCCTGACGGATGATCACGGCATCGGCGACGTGTCGGCCTACGCCCCCGGCGTTGTCCGGACGCCAGGCCTCGACGACCTCGCTGCGCGGGGCATGCGGTTCACCGCGATGCGGGCCAACGCCACCGTGTGCTCGCCGACCCGCGCCGCGCTCCTGACGGGCCGTTATGCCGATCGCGTTGGCGTTCCCGGCGTGATTCGCACCGACCCCGCCGACTCGTGGGGGTACCTCGATCCGTCGGTGCCGACCCTGGCGGACGTGTTGAAGCGGCAGGGCTACCACACTGCGCTCGTGGGCAAGTGGCACCTGGGCCTGGAGTCACCGAACATCCCGAACCAGCGCGGCTTCGATCTCTTCCACGGGTTTCTCGGCGACATGATGGACAGCTACACGACGCACCTGCGGCACGAGCGGAACTACCTGCGCCTCGATGCCGCGGAGGTGTCTGCCTCGGGGCACGCCACCGAGGTCTTCACGGAGTGGGCCCTGGACTACCTGCGGGAGCGTTCCAGGCAGCCCGGCACGCCATTCTTCCTGTTCCTCGCGTACAACGCGCCGCACTTCCCGATCGAGCCGCCCGACGACTGGGCCGCGCGCGTTCGACAGCGCGAACCCGGGCTGGACGAACGGCGCTCGCGCAACGTGGCCCTCGTGGAGCACCTCGACGAGCAGATCGGCCGCGTCCTGGCAGGGCTCGACGCACTCGGGCTCGCGCGCAATACCGTGGTCGTGTTCACGTCCGACAACGGCGGGTCGCTGGCCCACGGGCAGGACAACGGGCCCTGGAGGGGCGGGAAGCAGAGCCACTACGACGGCGGCCTGCGGGTGCCGTTCGTCGTGCGCTGGCCCCAGGGCATCGCGCCGGGGTCGCGGAGCGACTACGAAGGGCTCGTCTTCGACGTCTTCCCGACGTTCCTCGAGCTCGCGGGGGCCGTCCGTCCGGCGGACACCGATGCCGTGAGCCTCGTGCCCGCGTTGCGCGGCCAGCCGATGCCGGAGTCGCGGGAGTTGTACTTCGTCCGGCGCGAGGGCGGGCCGGCCTACGGCGGCAAGTCCTACGAGGCGATCATCCGCGACGGGTGGAAGCTGCTGCAGAACGACCCCTACAGCCCGCTCGAGCTGTACAACCTGCGCGTCGATCCCTACGAGCGTCGCAACCTTGCCTCCGAAGATCCCGGACGTGTCGGTGAATTGCGTGCCGCGCTGCGGCGCCACGTCCAGCGTGGCGGCGCGACGCCCTGGCAGCCGCCGCGATCCGCCGACGGGCATCGCTGACACGCACCTCGCTGGTGTTCACGGTATCCGGTGCGCTCGACTCGGGCGACCCCCGGGGCTAAGATACGCCCCGTCTTTCGTCTCACGGGACTTGCGAGGAGGATTCCATGACACCGTATCGCCGGACGCTGGCCGCGCTTGCGGCGCTGACCGTGATCTTCTCGGCTGCCGACGTCTTCGCCCAGGCGCCGGCCGGCACGAACGGTCTGGGGATGAACATGGGGACGCTGTCGCGCCTCTCGCGCGCGAAGACCCGCTCGATCAGCCCGGAGAACTTCACCGGTGAGAAGGGCAAGGCCGGCATGGCCGTCGACGGCACCGGCGCGAAAGCCGCTCGCGACCTGGGCCAGGGCTGGAAGATCTCGCCATCCATCCGCATCAAGGCCGGCGAGACGTTCGTCCTCGCCGACATCGCGGGCCAGGGCGCGATCCAGCACATCTGGATGACGCCGACGGGGCACTTCCGCTACTCGATCCTGCGGATGTACTGGGACGGCGAAACGACGCCCTCGGTCGAAGTGCCGGTGGGCGACTTCTTCGCGGCGGGCTGGGGCAGCTACGCGCAGTTGTCGTCGCTGGCCGTGTGCGTGAATCCCGGTAGCGCGTTCAACTCGTACTGGGAGATGCCGTTCCGCAAGTCGGTGCGTATCACCATGGAGAACATCGACGAACAGGACATGACCCTGTACTACCAGATCGACTACACGCTGACCGACGTCCCGGCCGACGCTGCGTACTTCCACGCGCAGTTCCGCCGCACGAACCCGCTGCCTTACAAGACCGACTATACGATTCTCGACGGCGTGAAGGGCTGGGGGCACTACGTCGGGACGTACCTGGCGTGGGGCGTGAACAACACCGGCTGGTGGGGTGAAGGCGAGATCAAGTTCTTCATGGACGGGGACACGAAGTTCCCGACGATCTGCGGCACGGGCACCGAAGACTACTTCTGCGGCTCGTACAACTTCGAGAACCCGCACACGAAGCAGTACCAGGAGTTCACAACGCCGTACTCGGGGCTGTCGCAGGTCATCCGGCCCGACGGCGTGTACAACTCGCAGCAGCGGTTCGGGCTCTACCGCTGGCACATCATGGACCCGATTCGTTTCGAGACCGACCTGAAGGTGACCATCCAGGCGCTCGGCTGGCGTTCGGGCGGGCGGTACCTGCCGCTCCAGGACGACATCGCGTCGACGGCGTTCTGGTACCAGGCCGAACCGCACGCGCCGTTCCCCAAGCTGCCGACGAAGGACCAGCTGGAGGTGCGCTAGTGTCGTCGGCCCGGACGATGCGGGTGCTCGGCGCCGTGACGAGCGCCGTGTTCCTGCTGTCGTTCGGGCCGTTCAACTCGGTCTGGAAGAGTCGGCAGGTCGTGTGGACGGTTGCCGTGCTGGCGGCGTGCGCCGTCGCGGCGGTCGTGACCCGCGCCAGGCTGGCCGGCAGCCGCGAGCGGACGGATCCCCTCGCGGCCGGTGTGCCGGATTTCGGTGCTGCGCTCGCCGTCGCCTTCGGCGTCGCCGTGATGGTCGGCGGTCTGGCCCACTCTGCGGCGATGGCGCGCCTCCCGGCTGACGAATTCGTCAACGTGATGGGATCCACCGTTGCCTGGTGGAGGGCCGGCAACGTCTACTTCACGGTCCTCTATCTGTTCCTGCCGGTGCTGTACATCCTGAACACGATGCTGGTGTCGCCACTGGGCCTCCGCGGCCTCGTGGCGGCGTCTGTCGCCCCGCTCGTCGTTTCGCTCGGGGTTCTCGTCTGCCAGGTGCACGTGGCGCCCGGGTTCCTCGCGAAGTGGGCCGACAAACCGTACGTCACCGCAGACGGCCTGGCCACGGATCCCAACGCGTTCGCCATGCTGGCGTACCTCTTCGTGGCAGTACTGATCGGTGCTTCCGCGACGGCCTCGAACCGGATGCGGGCGGGTTTCGCCCTGCTCGTCGCGGGGCTGCTGTACGGGATCTACCAGACGTCGTGCCGCTCGGCGCTGGCGGCCACGACACTCGTGATGGCTCTCGTGCCGGCGCTCCTGGCCTGGTCGCATCGCCATTGGCCCTGGCGTCGGCGCCTGCTCGCCGCGTCGCTGACCGTCATCGTGCTTGCGGGTGCCGTGTCGGTGGTGCCGCTCGCCGCCACGAGGACACGCGGGCCGATGGCGACGACGCTGGACCGGTTCGTCGCCTCGTACGACGCGATGGCTTCGGCCGGCGTGGCTCGGTGGTTCGAACAATTCGAATACCGTCACCTGTCGTTTTCGACAGGATGGCGGCTCTTTGCCACGTCGCCGTGGGGCGGTATCGGGCCCGGCGGCTACTATCGCGAGTTCCCGAACGTGGTGTTCCGCGACAGCGGTCGGCTGGTGTCGCCAGGAGAGTACGTCGACAGCGCGCTCAGTCACTACCTGATGATCGCCGGCGACTTCGGTGCCGGCGTGCTTCTGTTGAATGTCGCGCTGCTGATCTGGCCGGCGCTGTTGTGCGCGCGGCGCGCGCGGCGGGCCGACACACCAACGGCGCGTTTCGAGGCCGGCGTGCTGGGGACGAGCCTGCTCATCGCGTTGCCCTACGTGGCCGCGATCCCGCCGTCCTACTTCCCGGACGTCATCTGGGCCTGGACGGCGATCGCCGGTCATGCGGTTGCCGCCGCCCGCGGCGCGGGGGAACTGCCGAGCCTGGCGCGTGCGGGGACGAGGGCCGCGGCTGTGGCGGTCGGGCTTGTGATCGCCATCTTCGTCGCCGGCTCGGTGTCGTATGCGTGGGGCGACTCTGGCTACGCCGCGCGTCTCACGGCCCGATGGTGGCCGGCGCACTTGCCCTACGAGCGAGGATTTCACCCGGAGGAGACGTTGATGGGCAGGCGTTGGCGCTGGACCGAGCGGACCACCACGTCTCGTGTCCGTGCCGAATCAGGCACGCTCGCGTTCGACGTGGTCGACGAGTCGGTACGCCCGGCAGACGAAGGCCCGGTGCGGTTGTCGATCGCGCTCGATGGTGTGCGCGTGCGCGATGCGGTACTGCGGCCTCACCTGGTGACCACGTTCGAGTTCCCGATCGCCGGTGGCCCCGGATCGTGGGTCGTTCTTCACACGGAGGTGGACAAGACCTTCAACCCGAAACGGGCCGGAGTCAACGAGGACACGCGGGACCTTGGCGTCCTGGTGAGCCCGTTACGCTTCCCCGGCCTGCCTGGGGAGCAGGGCGGGCGATGAGTCCGGACCTGGCGGCGACCGTGCTGTCCGGGGCCGGCGTGGGTGCCCTCGGGCGTCTTCTCAACCGCCGCGCCGTGCCGATCGTCGGTTACCACGGTGTCTCCGACGTCCCGCTCGATCCGCCCTGCCCGTGGATCATCGATGTGCGCGAACTCGAGCGGCAGTTGCGATGGCTGGCCGCGCGTTTCAGGGTGGTGCGGCTCGAAGAAGTCGTGTCGTGCCTGGCTGAAGGCCGTCCGCTTCCCGCCCGCGCGGCCGTGATCACGTTCGATGACGGCTACGCGTCGGTCACGAGACTGGCGCTGCCAATTCTGCGCCAGTGTGACCTGCCCGCCACCCTGTTCGTCGTCACCGGCGCGGTCGGCCAGCCCGCCCTGCTGTGGCCGGATCGCCTCTATCTGGCGCTGACGCGATCGAGCGCCGCCTCGCTGGATCTGTCGGACTGCCAGGGCGGCGTCCATCCTCTCGGATCGCCGGCGCGGGGTGCGGACGCGCTCGGCAAGCTGGCGGCCTTCCTGAAGTGCCTGTCCGTGCCCGAAAAGGAACGCCGGCTCCTCGAGATCGAGGCGCGCTGCGTGGCGCGGGTGACCGCCGCCGATCGCGCGCCGTTCGCGATCATGAATGAAGACGAGGTCCGGACGGTGAGCGCGTCCGGGCTGTGGACGCTGGGATCCCACGCGCAGACCCACGAAATCCTGTCCCGTTTCGGCGCCGAGGAACAGCGAAGGCTGATCGACGACTCGATGACCTGGCTCCGCTCGCGCACGTGTGGCGCCGCGATCGCCTTTGCCTACCCGAACGGGCGCGCGGAGGACTTCGATGCAGACACCGTGGCGGCGTTGCGCGCGGCCGGGGCCTCCTGCGCGGTCACCGCGATGCGTGGTCTCAATCGGGCGACGGCCGACCGATTCGCGCTGCGTCGCACGATGGTCGGGCACGGCCTGGCTCTCTCGAGGTTCCAGCTGCGAGTGTCTGGCGTCGGCGTGGCGGCGCGTCCCGACCGTTCGCCCGCGTCGGTGGTTGGCGCGGTGCGGTTCAGGCTCAGACCACTCCGTCGGTTCGTGCGCGAATGGGTCCTCAAGCGCGACCGCGTCGCCGTGTACGCGCGGCCGCCGGTGGATGCGCGCCCGCCGCGCATCCCTCCGGCTTGCGGTGACGGATTCTCGTTCGTCCGCGCCGGTGGCGACCACCTCGACGAAGTGGCCTCGCGTCTCGACCCCCGCGACCGGCCGGCGTTTCGCGCGACCGTCGCGCGGAGGATCGCCGACGGGAAGACCTGCATGGCGCTCCTGCACGGCGAACGCATCGTCGCGTCCGTCTGGACCGACTGCGGGCCGCGCGTGTTCATTCCCGAAGTGGAGTCGTGGCTGGACCTGGGCTTGAACGCCGTCTACCTCTACGATGCATCCACCGCGCCGGCGTGGCGCGGCCGCGGACTCTACCCGCACCTGCTCGGCCGGGCGGCGGCGGCGTTCGCGGACCGCCGGGTGTTGATCGCCGTGTCGACCCGCAACCTCGCGTCGAGGCGAGGCATCGAGAAGGCGGGCTTCACCATCATCGGGGAACGCCGGCTGCTGAAAGTGGCCGGCGTGGTGTGTCAGTCGACATCCGCGGGGATCTGACCGGGCGATCTCCAGGTCCGCTCGAACGGCATGGTCAGCAGCCTGACCGCCGTCTGCCACAGGATGGCCAGGTCGAGGCGCGCCCCGATGCGTCGGGTGTACTCGAGGTCGAACGCCGGATCGTCGTGAATCTCCCGGTCCGCGAGGTCGCCGCGCAGTCTGGCGACCTGCCACAGTCCCGTCATGCCGGGCTTCACGGACAGGCGCAACGAATCCACGCGCTCGTCCGACGCGATGAAGGGCATCTCAGGCCTGGGACCGACCAGGGACATCTCGCCGCGAAGGACGTTGAGCAACTGTGGCAGTTCATCGATCGCCGTCCGGCGCAGCCAGTTGCCCATCCGCGTCGTGTCCGTGGCGCGAATCGATCGTTTCCTGGCCTGCGGCGGGAAGTCGGCGCTGAGGGTTCTCAGCTTCCACATCCGGAATCTCCGGCCGAACTTCCCGACGCGTTCCTGCGCGAAGAACGCCGGGCCAGGGCTGTCGATTCTGATCCCCACTGCGAGGGTCGCCAGTAGCGGGGCGCAGGCGCACAGCAGGATGGCGGCGAGCGAGACGTCGAGGATCGGTTTGACCACCGCCGCGTAGCCGGCCTGGAGCACGAGCGAGGTGTTGCCGACCAGGTAGCGCCGCCAGAGCCGGGCCGGATCGTGCGCGAACCGCCACGCCCACTCGACACCCCACCTCGACAGCCAGCGGGGACAGACCGTCTCTGCTCCCACGTACTGTTTGAACAGGCCACCGACCGGGATGAAAACGCCGCGCCCGACTCGCGCCATCGCCTCGGACGCCCACAATTCCTGCCACGGCATCCCCATGCCAACGAGGATGATGTCTGCGTTCCTGTCGGCGATCGAGCGTTCGAGCCGTGTGCCGTCTTCGCCGTGGGGATCGAAAAACCCGTGATGCCAGCCGGCCAGGCGCAGCCGGGGATGCCGCCCGGCGATTGTCCGCGCGCACTCGGCGGCCAACCCCTCGGGGCCACCGAGCAGGAAGACGGACAGACCCTGGTCGGCGCAGCGTTCGAAGAGCGCGTCAATCCAGTCCCGTGGCGTCATCCGTTCGCCGAGGCGGATCCCGCTGAGTCCTGCCAGGGCCTTCACGCCCGCGCCGTCGCAGAACACGCGGTCCGCGCCGTTGAGGACCGCGGCGAACGCCGCGTGATGCCGTGCCAGGTACATCGCGAACGCATTGACGTTGGCGACCAGCGCCGGCGCCCGTCGTGCCGCAGCGTCGGTGATGAACGCGATCGTGTCGTCCGCGCCGACGACGGAGACACGAATCCCGAGGAACACCGTCGTGTCATGGGGAAAGACCCGCGGCGTCGCTGGCTGGGGGAGCGGCACTGAAACGAGGCGGACCGCCGGCGCGGCCTCGCAGGGACGGGCGTCCACGGCGCGGATTATAGCAGGCGGCGTACGCGAATCGGGTAGAATCGCCGCGCATGACCGGGTGGATCGAGCGCCGCATCCCGCAGATCCTGATTGCGTGGCTCGCGCTCGCCGCGCTGCTGCCACGCGAGTCCTTTCTCCGGCCTCTCTACCTCGTCAACACCTACGCCTGTCTGCCACTGGCATTGTTCGCCGTGTTGTGGACGCGGCGCGCGAAGTGGCGATCGGTCGCGACGTCCCTCCCGGACCTGGCGCTCGTCGCGTTCGTGGGGATGGCAGGCGTGTCGATGCTGGTGACGCGCGATGCCGGGGCCCCGCTCGGGGCGAGGCTGGGGGAGTTCACTCGCGCGTTCTTCGTTCCGTTCTGCGCGTTCTGGCTCGCGCGACTCGGCCGCGTCGGGCGCCGAGAGGTCGAAGCGTGGATGCCGACCCTGGCGGGCCTGTGTGTCATCGAGGCCGCCGTTGCCATTCTCGCGTTGACCGCGCCTGGGGCACTGCCGGGGAGCGTGCCCGGCTACGCGGGCGAAATGGGCGGCATGCGCGTGACGGGGACCTTCACGCAGCCGGATGCCTGTGCCGCGTACCTCGTGTGGGCCGGTGCCCTCGCGTTCCTGCTCCTCGCGGATGCCGATGACAGACATCAGCGCCGCGCCGGCGTCCTGGTGTTCGTCCTGGCGTTCGCGACGGCATTCGCGACGTTCTCGCGGGCCAGTTGGATTGGCGGCGTCGCGGCCCTTGGCGTGCTGACGCTCGTCCATCGGCGCCGGCTGATCGCGCCGGCGCTGGCCCTGACGCTGGTGGTAGCCGCCCTCGTCCGCGTGCCGGCGCACGCGGCCACCGTGCCGACACGCTCCGCCGACACCCCCGAGTCGTCTCCACTCGTTTCGGCGGCTCCGCACGACGCCGGTTCCAGCTACGCCCTCGAGCGCCTGCAGAACACCCGGACGATCTACGACCGCATCGCGCTCGGTGCGGCCGGCCTCCGCGTGTTCGCGGACTCGCCTGTCTTCGGCTGCGGCTACGGCACGTACGACCTGCACGCGCGCGCGAAGGTGACGACGACCGGTTCGGTCGAGCCGTCCGACTGGGCACAGTTCCAGGCGGCGTCGCACAACACGCACGTGTCCATCCTCGCGGAAATGGGCCTCATGGGTTACGCGAGCATCGTCTGCCCGGTCCTCTGGGTCGCGTGGCGATCCGCCCGCGTGTGGCGGGAGCCCGGCCGCGATTGTCGCCTCCTGCTGACGTGGTGGGCCGTCCTGTCGTTTCTCGCGGTCGTCGCGCTGTCAATCGACCTGCGATTCCTCGCGCCGGCGTGCGGGCTGTTCTGGTGCGTGCTCGGCCTGGCCGCGGTCGAATCCGACGCTCCCGATGCCTGAGCCACGGGTCCTGCACGTCATCACGGACCTCGACCGTGGCGGGGCGCAGGAGACCTTGCGCGTGCTCGCCGAACACCCGCGCGCGCGCGATCGTATGGTCGTGTGCGCGTTGCGCGACGGTCCCCTCCGCGCGGCACTCGACGCTGCCGGTGTCCGTGTGCGGATCGTGCCGACGCCGACCTGCCGCTTCTGGAACGTCCCACGCTACGCGGGCGAACTGGCGCGGATCGCCGGAGCCCTCCGGGCGACCATCGCCGCCGAACGTGTCGACGTCGTGCAGACGCACCTGCTCAACGTGTTCGACGCGGTCGTGCTGGGCGCCGCGCGTGGCGCGCGGCGCCCGGCGGTCGTCTGGACGATTCATGGACCCGATTACCTGCCGGCCAGGCCTGGTGCGTGGCTTGGCGCGCGCAGGGCCTTCTGCCTTCGCCTGTACCGCGCGCTGGCACCGCGCGTCGACGCGCTCGTCTGCGTGTCGGATTCCGTGAGGAGCAAGGTGCTGGAGGATCTGCCGCGGACTGATCCCGGCAAAGCTCGAGTGATCGGCAACGTGCCGAGTCAGCGCAAGTGGATGTCGCCCAGGTCGCGGACCGAGATGCGTGGGGCACTCGCGCTGTTGCCGGGCGCTCGGGTCGTGTTGTTCGTCGGACGCCTGGCCCTCGTCAAGGGCTGCGATCGGCTCCTGGCCGCTGCACCGAAGGTCCTCGCCCGGGTGCCTGGCGCCGTGTTCCTGATCGCTGGCGACGGTCCCGAACGACGATCGCTCGAAGCCCGGGCCGCGTGCCTTGGCATCGAGCGGCACTGCCGGTTCCTCGGCGAACGTGACGATATCGCGGATCTGCTGGCCGCATCCGACGCCTACTGCCTTCCATCCCGGGAGGAGGGACGATCGGTCGCGCTCCTCGAGGCCATGTCGTCCGGGGTTCCCGTCGTCGTGTCCGACCTGCCATCGAACCGCGAGATCGTCACCGACCGTCGGACCGGATTCGTCGTCTCGACGGACGACGCCGACGCGTTCGCGATGACGTTGTCGAACGTCCTGCTGCGCCCGGACGAGGCCCGCCCGGTCGGCAGGGCGGGTGCCGCCGTGGCGCGGATGAAGTACTGCCCGTCGCACGTTTACGCTGCCTACGATGCGCTCTACGCGGAAATCCTCCGGCCCAGCACCGCCCGGTAGACGGCTTCGGTGTCTGCGGCCATCCGGTCCGCCGCGAATCGGGCTTCGGCGTCCCTGCGGGCCCGTTGGCCGAGGTCGCCCCGGAGTGGCGCGTTGCCGAGCGCGGACACGAGCGCGCCAGCCAGTGCGGCGTGGTCGCCGGGCGGCACCAGGAGTCCCGTGATGCCGTCCTCGATCGTCTCGTCGATGCCCTCGGAACGCGCGGCCACGATACACCGCGAGGCCGCCATCGCTTCGAGTGCCGCGAACGGCGTGCCTTCGCCGTAAAGCGACGGCATCGCGAACACATCCAGCGCCGCGAGCACGTGGCCGACATCGTCCCGGTGGGCGAGGAAGGCGACACGGTCGCCGACACCGACGCGTGTCGCGAGCGTGCGGAGCGAGGCGAGGTACCCGGCCGATTCGGCGTTCCCCACGATGACCAGGCGCGCGGACGGGACGGCGCGCGCGACGATCGCCATGGCCCGGATGAGGACGTCGATTCCCTTTCGCGGCCGAAGCAGTGCGTGGGTGCCGACGAGCAACGCCTCACGAGGCCACGCGGGCAGTGAGGCGCGAAGGCGTGACGGATCGCCGATGGCGCAGGACGAGAGGTCGATTCCGTTCCGGACGACCGTCACGGCGTCCGGGGATGCGCCACCGGACACGGCGTCGCGCCGGATCCGATCGTTGACGGCGATAATCGCCGACGTCCACCGGACGAGCACACGCTGGAGTCGTGCGTTCCTCCGATTCCGGCCTTCGTCCTCCGTGTCGCGAGCGATCGGGCTGTGCAGCGTCGCGACGACCGGCACGCCGGCCAACCGCCCGGCGGCCGCGGCGACGAGCATCGCGCGCAGTGTGTGGGCGTGCATCAGGTCGGCGCCGCGGGCGCGTGCCGCGTGTGCCAGGCGAACGGTCGAGCGCACGTCGGCCCGATGGCTCATGCGTACGACGTCGACCGCGCACGCCGACATGGCCGCCCTGACCGTCGCGAGATCGTCACCCATCAGGCAGACGACCGACGGCGACACGTCCGCGCACCGGGTCGTCAGCAGCGACACCGCCCGTTCGATGCCGCCGAAGTGCTCGCCGTTGATGACGTGCAGGACACGCATCGGTCAACTCGGACGGGCGACAAGCGCGCGTTGGAGCGCGCGCCGGAGGTACCAGGCGGAGAACACCGCCGTCGCGGATGTCGCACACGCGATACCGACGCTGCCGAACGCCCCCATCAGGACGCCATTGCCGATCGCGTTGAGTCCGAGCGCCCAGGCGGCGCCGCGCGCGAGCGCCCGTGTGTCGTGCACCACGAGCAGCGCGCGCGTCGACAGCTGAGCCGACGCCTGGGCGGGAAACCCGACCAGGTACGCCACCCAGACCCGGCGCGCCGTGTCGACGTCGGCGGCGCCAAGGATGCCGTGCCCGAGCAGCAGCGCCGTCAACGGGCCGCTGGCGGCGATGAACCCCAGCGCGCCCGCCGCCGTCGCCATGAGCGTGGTGCGCGAGACGTGCCGCATCTCTTCGGCGAACCCCGCCCCGGGATTCGGACCGAACTTCTCGCTCCAGCGCGCGAGGACCACGGTCATCAGGCCGCCCCCGAGCAGGCTCATGGGGATCATGTACAACGTTCCGGCGTAGTGGAGCACCGAGACGCTGCCCGATCCCAGCCATGAGGCCATGGTTGTATCCACGAACTGGTTGCCCAGTACCCCGACCATGGCCAGCACGGCGTACGCCGTCGTGCGGGCGAAGGTCCGCTGACTGTCATCGACGTGCCACGACAGCACCAGCCGGAACGGCGCGCGCACCGCAATGACGCCGGCCAGCACGACCAGCCTGACGACCTCGCCGGCGACGTAGCCGATGACGAGCGCGTGGATCCCCCAGCGGTGCCTGAGGATGACGAGCACGCCGAGGTTGACCGCGGCTCGAATCGCCGGCGACAGCGCGGGCCACGCGAACTCCTGCCTCGCGTTCAGGTACCCGGAGAGCACGTTCGTCCAGTAGAGCAGCAGCGCCAGAGGGGCGATCTCGACGAGCAACATCCGTGTCAGCACGAGGCCGGACGACTCGAACCCCGAGAGCCGGGGCACGAGCGGCACGAGGATCAGCAGTGTTGCGGCGATGCCAAGCGTGAACAGACCGGTGCCCGCGCCGAGCAGGCCGCCCAGGAAGGGTCCCGGGCTATCACCGCGGCGGCGCGCGTCGGCCACGAAGGGCACCACCACGTCGAGCACGGGCCCCGAGATCCCGGCGATGAAGAGCACGACGCCGTAGGCGAAGAAGAACGCGTCGGTCTCGATTCCAGCACCGAACCACGCCGCGACGAGCAGCGGTACGACGAAACCTGCCGCCTTGCCGGCGGCGCTGCAGGCAGTGACCCGGGCCACCGTGCCGGGCGTGCTCACCGCGGATCCTCTGCCCGGCGGTTGCTCAGCAGCTGGCGTGTCCTCCGGACGACGCGGCGGGCGGCGTGCCCGGCCTGAAACGCCGCCCATGACGCCGCCGCACGGTGGCCAGAGTTCCAGGCGCGCGTGTCCTCGTAGCGGCGTTCGACGCACGGCCACCAGGACTTGTACGGCTCGAGGCCACGGAGGAAGTCCCACTCCCGGCAGTGGCAGCGAACGGCGTCTTCCATGCAGGCGGCGAAGGTCACCAGGCCGAGGCTGATCGTCGGAGCGAACGCGACGTCGAATCCGCTCTGGTACGCGGATGCCGTGCCCGCGTGCCGGAAGCCGTAGACAGACGCCACCGGACGGTCCGCGACGGAGACCGTGACGAGTTGCAGGGCGTCCATGTCGAAGAGGCGGGGGGCCACGGTACGGTGGAACGTGGCGAAGGCCTCGCTGGCGAAGACGCCCGGTTGACCCCCGGCCGTCCACCGCCGCTGGTGAAGCGCGACGAGCCGATCGAGAGCCGGGCGCACCTCATCGGCCGCCGCGCAGGTGACGGCGGTCAATCCACCCCGAGTGTCGAGCGCACGCCGGTACGCACCGAGTTTGCGCCGTGTCCGGGCCCCCAGCAGGTGCGGCACGGCGGACGCGTGCGCGGGCAGCTCAACGGCGAGGGCCGATGTCCGCGCCGTGGCGGTGACACGGCGGCCGGCGTCGGAGAGCGCGCGCGCCACACGCCCCGCCAGCGCGCCTTCGAGCGTGTTCGTGAAGTGGATCTCGTCCCACTCGTCGCGCATACGCGTCACGAGGTGATGGGCGATCGCGGTGACGGCCGCGTGTTCGTAGGACGGCAGGGCGAACATGTCGATCCGTTCGGACCAGATGGCATCGGCGGGCGGCTCGTTCGTGCCGAGCAGTTCGAGGACCCGCGTCCGGACGCCCGCGCGCCGGGCCTCGCGCAGGGCGAACGGCGCGATCGCGACGAGGGTGCCGCCGGGATCGCGGAGCGTCACGAGCCGGAGGCTGCGGCCGGCACCGAAGATCTGCCACCAGGTGACGAGCCACTCCCACGTCAGGAACACAGAGTTGGCGTGGCTCGAGGCGAGCAGCGCGCGCCACTCGCCTCGCAGGTCGGCCAGGCCGTCGTCGCTGGTGACGGTCGTCAGCGTGACCTGGCACGGGTCGGACGCGCTGACCCTTGTGTACCGCGGGCCGAACGGCCGTGTCGCGGATGAGATTCTCTACCGGCACGACGAGCCACGACTCGAGATCGTG